>DBCV01000034.1 GCA_002293245.1 Candidatus Saccharibacteria bacterium UBA949
TTGAAAAGTGTGGGTGGTTCAGGCTGGGCATATTGACGGAGGCAAGTTGGGCGGTGAGAACTATTGTCGCGGAACGAGTCATGTGGGGGCTGGCGCAAAGTATGGCGTGCCGCTTCAGGGTACGACTGGACATAAGTTCTGTATGTTGCAGAACGGAATTCATGGAATTACCCATGGAACGGCAAGATATCTGTCCATTTGGAGATCGGCGTTTAACGGGGATGCGGGAATTGCTTTAACCGATACGGTCTCGACACCATTTTTCCTGAGATATTTTGACCGTGGGCATACGCAGGAATTCGCCGGGGTTCGCCAAGACAGTGCACCGCCGATTTGGTTTACGAACCTAATACTGAAGCATAATCAAGCTATGGGTGTGCAGAGCCGTGGAAAGCAGATAATTTATTCCTGTCTCGCGGGGGGTGGTACGGAAGCGGAAGAACTGAAGGACTTGAAGAGACGGTACGGCGATTTGATTCTTCAGGCGGCCGGGATGGGCCATTACTTCCTTCCATTTCCAAAGGATTTGGAGTCACTGAATATCGTGATGAAGGCGGATCAAGTGCAGTTTATCGACCGGAGTTATCCGCGCGGCCCAGTGGACCTGGCGAAGATCAGCGACGCGGCCGGAAAGGCGACTGGCAATCCTGAAGCGGTTCAGCGGATTATGCAGGAGCTGGACGGAATGGGCCTTACGATGGCCGACCAGTTCAAGCAGTATGGAGTTGTTTAAGTACAGTTTTTTGTAAAAAACTAGCCCCGAACGTGTGTTCGGGGCTTTTGATGTGCTTGATTGTTATTATTTTGTAAGGATTTCTTTGGCCGATCGTACGGCCGTTCTGATTGGCTCGGCGTGACAAGGGATAATCTTGGTATAGAACTGGTCGTCGATTTCAGCAATAAAAGCGTCTTTGGCGTCATCGCCGGCTACTGGCCGCAGCTCGTTGATATTGTCAACTAGAAACATGTAGAAGGTGCTTTCCGGCCAGGCGTTCAGTGTGGTTCGCGAGTCGGCGACAGGACCCTGATAAACGGTTACGGTTGCAAGCAGATGCTTTTTGGATAGGCAGGCAGAAGTTTCCTCTCTTAACTCGCGAAGCGCGGTGTTAAACGGAACCTCTTCTGCTTCGACGTGGCCGCCAGGGAGGGCGATAGCTCCAGTATCCCTGCGCTGGACCACGATGGCTTTCCAGGCACCGCTAGGGTCGCAACCGATGACGATGGAATCAGCACAAAGCTGGGGCCCAAGAGTCCAATAATGGCCAATGCCTTCGACGGCCAGGCCATTGGTTAGCAGGACCTCAGCGTAGGGGTGGACGGGGCGACCGATGGCGTCGCGCGGGTAGCCGCCGTGGACGTAGGTGGGGGCGAATTTAAGGTCGAAGAAGTCGGGGCGGTCGGTGCCGAGCGCCAATCCTTTGTCCAGACCCATGAGATAGTGGTCATGGTAGTTGACGCCGATGACCGTGCCATCTGGGCGTCCGTAGTGAACCCAGGCCTCGTATTGGTTGAGGGTCAGCGTTTTGCGTTCGCTTAGACTTGGGTAGCCGGGGTAAACCGGTGTTTTTTTAAGCTGCTCGGCGAAGTTCTCCAGTTTTGCGTTCATGACAAAACCTCCTCGGTTATGATAGCCGCAGTCCCTATTGTAGCACAGACTGTGCGAAAAGTCAATGCCGCTGCAACAGATTGGCCACAGATTGGCGCAGGAAGTAAAAATGATCGTAAGCTATCAGATTGGACTAGCAGTTGATAGTTTATAACCGTTGTGCTAATATGTTATTAGCGACGAGTAAATCACGAACCAAGAAGAAAGGGTGGCAAGGGGATGGAAAGCAAGGGGGCAGGTGTAGAAGAAGCCGAGGTGGTTGAGAGCTATCAGGAGCTGGTGCCGAACGAGCAGTTAGATACGGGACAAGGTAGGCATCGGAGGAACAAATTGATCGCCATAACTGTAGTTGCTGTTGCCTTGATTGCGCTGGTGATTGTGGGGATAGCGTTGACCAGTAGATCCGCGAATAGGCCTACTGGCGGCGCTGGGTCGCAAGGTGAGCCGAGTGCGACTGCGCCGATAGGCACGCCGGGTGCTTCGGGCAATTATACCGGCGAAGGTTTTGCGGTGGTGGTAGTTGATAGTGGGGTGAATAAGAATCATGTCGCGTTGCAGGGAAAAGTGATTGAAGAGATTTGCGTGGGTTTTACTGAGGGATATGTGGATGCCTATGGGCAGCAGCCGGTTAGTATGTGCCCAGAGGGCGCGCAGGTGGTGGCGCAAAAGGACCATATTAGGATTTACCGGGGGGAGGGGGCGGCCTCGGATTGCACGCCGAGGTTGCCAGAAACGGCGGAGAATCAGTTTGATCAGCCGTGTATTCACGGAACGTCGATGGCGGGGATTATCGCGATGGATCCGCAGACGATTCACCCAGCGGTCGGCGAGATTAACCTAGCTGGATCGGCCCCGGGGGCGAAGATTATTGCGGTGCAGGCGTATTCGTATATACCGGCGGTGGGGCGAAACCCGGCGATGATATCGCCGGATAACGAACTGTCTATTGCAGCTTTGGAATATATCGCGGATAGTAGCGGTAGTTTTGGTGTGCCGATTGCCAGCGTGAACTATTCCATTGGGGTGGAAGAGTATAGTGCTGGGAGCGATGCTGAATGTCGGGCGATAATCGAAAGTGTTCCGGGGATTGCCGGGCAGTACGAGGGCTACAAGCAGGCGTTTAGCAGACTAAAAAACTTAGGGATCGCTACGGTCGTTGCGAATGGCAATGCAGGAGTGGCGGTGGACCAGTATATGCAGGTGCAGTTGAATTCGGTGGAATTTCCGGCCTGCGTGGACGGTGCGATAGCGGTGGGAGCTGTGGATGATACGATGCGGAATCTGGCGGTTTATTCGCAAAATGGTCCGAATACCGCGCTTTTGGCGCCGGGTGGTGACGGTAGTATTGATACGCTAAAGTCGGTGTGGTTTCCGGCGGGCTATTCTAATACTGAGTTCAGGGGATGGGGCGGCACTTCGGAGGCTGCGCCCTATGTAGCGGGAGCTTTTGCGGTTTTGCGGCAGAAATATCCACAAGCTAGTGTGAGCCAGCTTTTGCGGCTCTTTGAGGAAACGGGTGTGCCCGTGAATGATACTCGAGAAGGATTTACTGTGGGGGCAAAACCGTTAATTCAGATTGATGCGGCACTGAGGCGTGGTCTGTAGGTGTCTGCGCAGTAGGGTTTGACGGCCTCGAGGACGAAGTCGGTGGAGGTTGCGGTTCTGCCGTGTGTAGCTTGCTGGCTACTAGTGTACTCGTTTTTGATGGTGGTGATATGTTTGAGAATGAGTTTTTGATGATGTTTTGCGTTAGTCATATCTTGCCTGAGGATGGATTTGAGGTGGGCGGCGCTGTTGCGGAGGTTGCGCAGTTCGGTGAGATGGTGGAGAATTTGGTCCAAGTTAACAGGGTTAGCGATAATTGAATTGATGCCATCCCAGACGGTCCTTGGTTCGAAAAGTTCCCGGATGTAGGTTTTGAGCTCGCTGTAATTGTTGGCTTTGGATAGTAGTTTGAGCAAGTTGTCGCCCCGGGCAGACTGGTTGCGGGCGATGGTGGAAACGTCGATGCCAAGGACGTTTATCAGCTCTCCGAACGAAAAATCTTGGATTCTTTGGCAATAATCGATGCGACTAATGGACTCGGTGGGCGATTTGTGCCGCTGGTACTTCTCGATAATTTTATCGAGGGTGTTTTCAATCTTGGGCAGGACGTGAATGAGGAGACGTTTGAGCTGGGTCTCGACTGGGCGGCAAAGTTTGAGGATCTCGGTGGCTCGTTTTTCCGACAGTTCGTCGGATAGGATGATAAGGTCGCGGTCTTTTTGGAGGCTGGAATAGAATTGGTCAGTGAGGTCGGATTCGGTATGGTGGATTTTGATGATGGTTAAGCCGTTTTGCGTCTCTAGGTTTTCGAGTAAGTTTGCGGTGGTGTCGGTGCTGTATTTATGGAGTTTCTGGAGCGCGTGAAGTTTGTCTGGTGTGTTGATGGCGAGTTCGAGGGAGTAGGTTTTGCTCATACGATACTGAGCCATTGGAGGCCGGCGATGATAATGTGATCAACCAGGGGAATGCCGAGTAATTCCCCAGTGTGTTTGAGACGCTTGGTGACATGAAGATCGGCTTGGCTGGGTTCGAGATTGCCCGAAGGGTGGTTATGGGCTACGATAACGGAGGCGGCGCGGTCTTCGATGGCCGGTGCGAAGACTTCCCGGGGGTGGACGAGACTGGCGGTGAGGGTGCCGATGGTGATAGTGCGTTTTTTGATGAGTCGGTTGGCGCCATCGATAGTGAGGAGTATAAAGTATTCTTGTTTTTTGGTGCTGATGTCGAAGAGCAAGTTGAGGACTTTGTCGGGCGAGTTGAGGGCTTGGGAGTTGATGGTGAGCTGGCGTTTGGCAAATTCGAGAGCTGAAAAGATGGTGACGGCTTTGGCGTCGCCGATGCCGCGGATGGAGCGGATGTCAACGAGTTGTAGGTCGGGGCCTTTGGAGCGGACGAGCTTGAGAATCTTGCGTGATAGGTCGGCGACGTTGGCACCTTTAATGCCACTGCCAAGCATGGCCATTAGGAGTTCTTGGTCGGTGAGGGCGGCGGCTCCTTTTTGGAGCATTTTTTCGCGGGGGCGGTCGCTTTTAATTTGTTGTTTGATGTTCATACTATCTAATGATAGCAGGTTCGGGTCCGGGGTGAAAGCTTGAACGAGTTGGATTGTTTTTGGGAATTGTGTTTGGGCTAGGTAGTAGATTGCCTTGCGCCACAAGTCTATCGTGAGGGACGTTGTTCGGAAAGCGAACAACTCGTGCTTTACATTTTCCTAACTCTAATGTATGATACGAGTAAGGCGTTAGAGCGGTTATCGGCCGCGAGCTGGTGGAAGAAATCTTGGGTTATGCCAGAGAGTAGAACTGCCCGTTTGGTCTTACGAAAAAGGCGAATTGAGTGCTAGAGGGTTGATGAATTGAAATCATGCCCCCTTAGAATCTGGATGGTACCGTTTTTGAATAGTCAAAAACTCCAGAGGCTAGGGGGATTTTTGCGCAAAAANNTATGAAAGAAGCTTGGTTAGAGGGATACTTACTGAATAAACCGGGAGTCGAAAAAGAGTACAAGCCGGATTGGGGAGCGACGCTCTATAAAGTGGGCGGAAAGTTTTTCGCGCTGTTGGGTGATGGAGGGGCGAGCCGAGAGTCAGTTTCGCTGAAGTTAGAGCCGGAGATGGGCGAGGAATTGAGAAGGGAATTTGAAGGGAAAGTCGTTGCGGGTTATCACCTGAATAAGGGACATTGGAATACGGTGTATCTGGGTACGGATGTGCCGGAGGGAGTGATTAGGATGATGGTGGACGAGTCGTATCGGTTGGTTTTTGCAGGTTTGAGCAAGAAGTTGCAGGGAGAGATTGAGGGGGGTGAAAAATGAAGATTGTAAACCAGAGGATTATTGAGCAGGTAAAGGGTTTAAAGCTGCCGGACGGCGAGTATGCAGTGTTCGGGTCGGCGCTGTTGGAGGTTTTGGGCTTGCGGGAGAGCGGAGACATCGATATCTTGATGACGAGGCGGCTTTTTGAAAGCCTGGGAAGCGATTGGGAAAGGTTTAAGTACCCCAATGGGGATGATGGGATTCGGCGCGGTGGCGAGAAGGCGGTTGAGGCGTTTTATTATTGCAATTTCTTGAAGATGAGCGAGGAGGTGGTTGAGGATATGATAGTAAAGGCGGTTGATTTAGGTGGGGTGAAGTTTGTGAGCCTAGATGCTACGGCCAAGTGGAAAAATCAATTTGGCCGCGACAAGGATTTGCGGGATGTGAAATTGATCAAAAAGTACCTGGAGGAGAAATGAAGTTGCTTATTGTAAGGCATGCAGAGACGAATTATAATGCAAAGAAGTTGGTGAATTATGATCCGGAAGTTGATGTGCATCTGACGGCGAAGGGAGAGGAGCAGGCAAAGAAGTTGGCGGAGGATTTGCGCGAAGCCCGAATTGATTTGATAATAACGTCTAGGCTGAAGCGGACGAAGCAAACGGCGGAGTTCGCAAATAAGTATCATGGAGTTTCGGTGATTGAGGATAAGAGGTTGGATGATGTACGGAATGGCTTTGAAGGGAAGCCCGTTGCGGAAGCTGGTGGGTGGAGGGATGCGCAAGAGGATCCACTAGGCGCGAAATTGGGGGAGGAGTGGGAGTCGGTGCGGGATGTAAATGCGCGAGCGCGGGAATTCTTGCAGGATGTGGCAAAGCGCAGCGAGGGTGTGATTTTGGTTGTGACGAGTAGTCATATTATTAAGCATTTGAAATTGATCCACGAGAGTAGGCCGATTGCGGATGCTTTGGCGCCATCGGTTCCAAATGCGGAGGTTTATGAGATGGAGATGAGCAATGCGTGATTATCTGTATTGGTATAGAGAAAAGGCGCGGCTCGATAAGAAGTTGCCACCGGAGTTTCGGGCGCGGGAGATTTGGTGGTGTGCCCTTGGGGCGAATATTGGCGACGAGGAAGATGGTAAAAACAAAAACTTTGAGCGACCGGTTTTAGTGTTGCGGAAGTTTAATAAGAGTTTGTTCTTTGGTGTGCCGTTGACTTCGCGGGGAAAGGCGAATAAGTTTTATTGTTCTGTATCGCAGGGTGGTGATAGTTTTGCGATGCTATCGCAGGCGCGAACGATGAGCTCGAAAAGACTGCTTCGGAGAATATATAAAGTAAATGAAGAAGACTACGAAAGGGTTTGTGGTAAGTGTGAGATGTTGATTTTCGAGATGAGAAATCCTCAGCGAGCTGAGGATTCTCGGGTGCCTGACGGCAGTTTTGTGTCCGAGGCAACTCTTGAGCTGAGTGCTTCAGATGTGGCGATTGGCCAAACTGGTTCGCTCAATTTTGACCAATCTCGGGTGCCTAATGGCAGTGTACAATTTGATGATAGCAAGCAAAAGCATAAATGTCAACAGACAAATAATAAGAGGGAGAAGTAAAATGAAGTTCAAGTATGGGTTAAGGCGAAGGGCGGAGGAGTATGAGCCGGAGTTGGTGAAGTGGTGGAAAGAGAATGGGATTTTCGAGAGGTCGGTTCGGCAGCGACCGGCGGAGAATGCGTATGTGTTTTACGATGGACCGCCGTTTATTACGGGCGTGCCGCACCATGGTACGCTGCTGAGTTCGATCGTGAAGGATGCGGTGCCGAGGTACTGGACGATGAAAGGCAAGAGAGTGGAGCGACGTTGGGGATGGGATTGCCATGGGTTGCCTGCGGAAAACTTTGTGGAAAAGCAGTTGGGGATCACGGATCGGCGGGAGATTGGCACGACGGTTTCGCTCGAGGAATATATTACAAAAGCGCGGGAATCGATGGTGGCGAATTCGGAGGCTTGGGAGGGGGTGATCGACCGGGTTGGGCGATGGGTGGATTTTAAAGGTGCGTATCGGACGATGGATAAGGATTTTATGGAAAGCGTGTGGTGGGCGTTTTCGGAGCTGTATAAGAAGGGGAAGATTTACGAGGGCGAAAAGGTTTTGATGTATGACACGAAGTTTGCGACGCCGGTAAGCAAGAATGAAGTGACGATGGATAATGATGCTTATCAGACGGCGACGGACCCGAGTGTGTATGTGAAGTTTAAGCTGAAGGCGGCAAGTGCCAAGAAAATTGGGTGCGACGGGGACGTGTATTTGTTGGCATGGACGACGACGCCGTGGACTTTGCCGGGGAATACGGGAGTGGCGGTGAATCCAGAGATGGGTTATTCACTGGTAAAAGTTGAGGGTGAATACTATATATTGGCTCATGACTTAGTGCCGAAGGTATTTGATGGGCTAGACTACGAGATTGTCGCGGCCGATATTTCGGGATCTTCGTTGGTGAGCGAGGAATACGAACCGTTATTTAATTTTGCGGAAAAGTTGGAAGATAAGATCTATCAAGTTTGGGCGGCGGATTATGTGGAGGATAAGGAGGGGACGGGGATTGTGCATTTGGCGCCGGCGTATGGGGAGATTGACTTTGAGCTGGCGCAGAAGAGTGGTATTCCGGTGCGACATGTTTTGGACGATGAGGGATACTACTATCCGGAAGTGGCGGAGGAGTTGCACGAGATTGGGGTGCGGGATACTGATGAACGAGGGATTGAAGTATGGGAGGCGAATAAGTTTATAGCGAAGTGTTTGGAAGAGAGGGGTGTGGTGTGGAAGATTGAATATATTCGGCACGAGTATCCGTTTAATCCGCGGAGTAAGCAACGGATTATGTACCGGGCGGTGCCGAGTTGGTTTTTTGATATTCAGAACCAAAAAGCCGAAATGCTGGATAGAAATGGCGACGTAAATTGGTTTCCGGAGTATCTGAAGAATGGGCGGTTTGCGAAAAACATCGATGCGGCACCGGATTGGAACTTGAGTCGGGACCGATTTTGGGCAACGCCAATGCCGGTTTGGAAGGGGGATCGTGGTGGCGTAAAAGTTGTGGGGTCGTATGCAGAGCTGGAAAAATTGTCGGGAAAGAGACTGAAAGACTACCACCGGCCGTGGGTGGACGAGATTGAATTTGAGATTGAAGGCGAGAAGTTTACGCGGATCGATAAAGTTTTGGATTGCTGGTTCGAGTCGGGTTCAATGCCATTTGCGCAGTTTCACTACCCGTTCGAAAACAAGGAAAAGTTTGAGGCTAATTTTCCGGGGGACTTTGTGGCGGAATATGTTGGGCAAGTGCGGGCGTGGTTCTACTATGTGCATGCGGTTTCGGTGGCTCTGTTTGGTTCGGAAGCGTTCCGGAATGTGATTACGACTGGCGTGGTGGCGGGAAATGATGGGCGGAAGATGAGCAAGTCGCTGGGCAACTTTACCGATCCGAATGTATTGATGAATCAGTACTCGGCGGACTCGCTGCGGTTCTTGTTGCTGAGTTCCCCACTACTTTCGGGCGAGGATTTTGCGCTGCAAGACAAAGATGTGTCGGACGTGGCCCGGAAACTGGCTATGATTTGGAATGTGTATGATTTCTTTACGATGTATGCGGAGGTGGACGACTTCGTATTTCCGTATTCTTCTGCGTCATCGGATGCGTTTCTCGTTCGTCGTATGCCAAATACGGCTCACTCCGATACTCCCGATTCCTTGAATAATATCGGGACTACAAAGTCGTTACAAATAATAGTTGATATAGAAAAACTCGCTAATCCATTAGATAAGTGGATTGTGAGCAGGGTGTATCAGCTGAATGAAACCGTGGATAAGTTTATGGGAGAATATAATATTCCGGATGCGCTTTCGGCGGTGTTGCCGTTTGTGGACGACTTGTCGAATTGGTATGTGCGGCGAAGCAGGCGGCGATTCTGGAAGAGCGAGGACGATGCGGATAAGAAGCAGGCGTATCGGACTTTGCATTTTGTTCTGGTGCAGTTGGCCTTGATTCTTGCACCGTTCACGCCGTTCTTGGCGGAGGAATTGTGGCAGAAATTGGGCGGCGAGGGAAGCGTGCATCTGCAGGATTGGCCAACAGCAGGTCGGGTGGATGAGATAGTCCTGAAAGATATGGAGGCTGCGCGCGGGATCATTGAGAAAGGTTTAGCATTACGGATGGAGCGCGACGATGAGTTTGGGCAAATTAAAGTTAGGCAACCTCTTAATAAATTGAGGTATGGTGGAGAACAACTCGGGAAGTTTTATGAGCAGATTATTGAAGAGGAAGTGAACGTAAAACGAGTAGAGTATATTTCTCCGAGTGTTTCAGATATTAATTACGATTGCGATAACAAGATGGATATAGGCGAGATGTATTCGGCTCCAATTGTTATGCTGGACAAAAAACTGACCCCGGAATTAAAGCGTGAAGGTTTGAGCCGGGAAGTGATTCGGGTTGTTCAGTCGGCGCGGAAGAAGGCTGGTTTGAATGTGGATGATCGAATAAAACTACACCTTGAAACGAGTGACGAAACCCTGCAAGAAGCTATTGACGACTTTGGGGAGGTGATTGCCACGGAGACGCTAAGCATTTTTATTGAGCTGGCAAAACCAGACTACTCCGAGATAGCGCAGGTCGAGAAGAAAGAAATCCAGATAAAGTTAAGCAAGGTATAGTATAATTAGTGAACAAAACGAAAGGGAGAGGTCTATGGCAAATGATTTAAAAGGTAGCGAGACGGAGAAGAATTTGCAGGCGGCATTTGCGGGTGAAAGCCAGGCGCGGAATAAATATACATATTACGCGAGCAAGGCGCGCAAGGATGGGTTTGAGGCAATTGCGAATATCTTCGAAGAAACGGCCGGGAATGAGAAAGAGCATGCGAAACTGTGGTTCAAGGCTCTGCACGGTGGGCAGGTCCCCGGGACTCTGGAGAACTTGCGCGATGCGGCGAGCGGGGAAAATTACGAGCACACCGTGATGTATGAGGAATTTGCCGCTAAGGCCAAAGAAGAGGGCTTTGAAGAAATTGCAAGACTATTCAGCGAAGTCGGTAAGATTGAAAAGGAACACGAAGAACGGTATAAAGCGTTGGCGGAAAAAATTGAAAAGAGCGCGGTTTTTAGGGGTAGCCAGGGTGCAAAAACCCTTTGGCGCTGCAGCAATTGTGGTACGATTTACGTTGGTGAAGAGGCTCCGGAGATTTGTCCGGTTTGCCATCATCCGCGAGCGTTCTTTGAGCTGAAGGTTGATAAGATTTAGCCTTTTGGTTCTGTCGGAATGTGTTATAATAGGGGGGCGTCGGGGTTTGGCGCAGTTGGTAGCGCGCCGCGTTTGGGACGCGGAGGTCGCTGGTTCAAGTCCAGTAACCCCGACCAACCATAAGCACGATGAGTGCTTTTTTGAATAATCTTGAAACTATTTGGCGTGTATGGTGCACTTATTGGGTGAGGGATATATGAAGAAAGAAGAAAAATTTCGAACAATTTATGATGATACGTACGATCACTTGTTGAAGTATCTGGTGTATCATTGTAGTAATTATGACGATGCTAATGATATCGCGCAGGAGACTTATGCGGATCTGTATCGACA
>DBCV01000063.1 GCA_002293245.1 Candidatus Saccharibacteria bacterium UBA949
ATCCTGCCTGGAATCGACGGAATGCTGCATATTTCTCGGATCACTGAAAAGCGCCTGGAAAGAGTAAGCGATGCTATCAAGATTGGCCAAGTGGTTAAAGTGCGCCTAGACGCGATTGACGACCGGGGCAAGTTGTCATTGACCATGAAAGGTGTTCCGCAAGATTAAAGGGAGTTGCATAAGCTAAAGGAGATAGGTTGTGTTAAAGAAAGTGCTTGTGACAGGCGGTGCGGGGTACATCGGTTCGCATATATTAGTTGAGCTGGTAGAAGCAGGGTATAAGCCAGTAGTGGTGGATAATCTGGTTAACTCCAGTCCAGAGAGCCTACGTCGTGTGGAAGAAATTACGGGGGCGCATGTGCCGTTTTACCAACTGGACTTGCGGGACAAATCGGGGTTGGCCCGGGNNCCGACGCCGTCATCCACCTCGCCGGTCTCAAAGCGGTGGGCGAAAGCATTCAAAAGCCGCTGGAGTACTACGACAACAATCTTGGCTCAACTATCGTACTGCTAAAGCTAATGGATCAACATAAAGTTAAAAAACTAGTCTTTAGCTCCTCCGCCACGGTTTACGGTGCGGACGGCCAATCGCCGCTAGACGAACAGGCGCCAACTGGGCAGGGCATTACCAACCCCTACGGCTGGACCAAGTATATGCAAGAGCAGATGATTCGAGACCTTGCCGTCGCCGAGCCAGAATTTGAAGCCACGATTCTGCGCTATTTTAATCCAGTCGGCGCTCACCCGAGCGGACAAATCGGCGAAGATCCATATGGCATACCGAATAATCTTTTGCCATTTGTGGCCCAAGTTGCGGTTGGTAAACTCCCGGAACTGGAGGTTTTTGGTGGCGACTATGCTACTCCGGATGGCACCTGTCAGCGCGATTATATTCACGTTATGGACCTAGCGGCCGGGCATGTCAAAGTTCTAGAGTCGCTGCAGCCAGGTGTGCAGACCTACAATCTGGGAACCGGAAAGCCAGAGTCAGTGCTGGATGTGATCCGCGCTTTCGAAAAAGCCTGCGGTCGCCAGATCCCATATAAAGTCGTAACACGCCGCCCCGGCGATCCGGCCGTTCTCTATGCTTCCGTCAAAAAAGCCGCGGAGCAACTCGGCTGGCGCGCCGGTAAAACCCTCCAAGACGCCTGCAAGGATGCCTGGAATTGGCAATCCAAAAACCCGAACGGATATAGCAGATAAAAAACCATAAAAAACGGGCCGTTTACCAGTAAACGACCCGAGTTCAAAAATGTACTACTCTTGCTGTGTTGCCGCCTGAGTTTCCGCCCCAGCGGCGCGCGGTGGCTCAAAATAACTCTCGCTCGGCTTCGCGTCTGGCAACAACGTGATCTCGCCCTCGATAAACAGCTTGAAAACATAGAAGCATATCTGCGTCTGCGCTGCGGCTATCTCGTCTTGCCGCACGGACCCGAGGACCGTGATCTCTTCATCTAACATCGCCCACAGCCTTATTGACACATTTTGCCTAATCGCATCCCGTATCTCTTGGCTCGTCTGGCATAGCGCCAGAGTCCAGGTCTTCATATCCGGAATCTCGCGATAAATCCGTTGAATCTCGCGGGCCGACAAGTTAGCAATTCCTTCGAACCGGAGTAATACGGGTAAAGCCTGTCTGATAATGTGGTTTGCTACGGCCTTGTAATCGTATTTGCCCTCAGGCGTTTGGCCTATCGCCGTTCCGAAGCAAAGTTCCTCGAGTAGAGTTCGCACTGCTTTCTCGTCGCCGGCGACCAGTGGATCAACATAGTTTGATAAATGTGCTATGCGGGCAGAATCTGCCGGATACTTTTGCGGAAATGCTGCCGTGAATCTCCCTATCCAGTCTCTAGCCAACATCGCGCCACTGACAACAGCCGCGTTGACGTCCTGGCCGCTATCTGCCAATGCTTGCCGAATAATTGCGCAGTAGCTCTCGCCATCAAGCCGCGCCTGCCGCTGAAGCTCAGCAAACTTTTCGGCCAGCTTGTTTCTCTCTTTTTGCATCGCATAGAAACTGGCTGCACTACTCGCGGCGTCACGCTTGAGCTGCTCATTCTTGCGCAACGATCGAACCAGCGCTGCAACAAGCGCGCCGACCCCAGCCGCAACCCCTGCCCACGGCAGAGTCTTCACTAATCGACTGCTCATGTCCTTTTGCCCCCTAATCGTAATGTACAGGGCGCACTGCCCCTGTTCTGGCAATTGTAGCACAGATAAGGCCTCCTATCAATAGTGAATGATAATGAGTTGATCATGCTATAATAAAGTTGGGCAGTAAATAGTTATACCAAGGTGGTGTACATTATAAAACCATAATGAGAATGGAGGAAAACTCAAATGACAGAGCGGTATAAATGCCCAGTTGCTGTAATCTTGCTGTTGGTTCGGCGCAACGAATCAACGAGTCGGAAAGAAGTGCTACTGACCAAGCGGCAGGGCGGCTATGCAGCCGGGATGTGGGATCTGTCCGCATCAGGACACCTAGAGCCGAATGAGCTTTTGGCTGATGCCATGATTCGCGAAGCCGGAGAGGAAATCGGCGTCACTATCCGCAAGGAGGATCTGGAGTTCTCCAGTGTAGTCCATGATACCAGCCCAGATAAAGCCTACATTAACTTTAACTTCATATGCGAGCAATTTGAGGGGCAACCTACCATTTGCGAGCCAGACAAATGCAGCGAGATTAAATGGATGCCAATCGACGACCTGCCGCCTAATCTGATGACCGAAAGGCGTTGCGCTGTTGGTAATTATATTAGTGGCACACACTTCTTCGAGAACGTCATTACCGGAGACAAGTGAGAGCACAGCAAACGAGCGTACGTTTGGCCGCCCCAACAACAAAGGGGCGGTTTTCTCGGCTCTATGCTATAATTGAATTATCACCAAAGGAGGTAAGATGAAAATTGATCAATCGGGGGTGAAATATGAGATTCCAGAAACATTAACCAAGTATATCGACAAGAAAATGCGGCGACTACTGAAGTTCGTGCCACGCGCCGACCGTGAGGCAACGGGGGCAAAAGTGGTGGTGGAACGCGCCGACCGGCCGAATGGCGACAAATACGAGGTTGAAGTAGTTTTGAGCCTGTCAGACAGGCAGATTGTTGCTAAAGAAGAGGCCGGCAATCCATTTGCTGCATTTGACATCGTTGACGAAAAGGTCAGCCGCCAAATCAAAAAGTACAAAGGCAAAAAACTCCTCGGTCGCATAAAGCTTTTCAAGCGCAAATAATTAACCGCGCTTTGCCTAGCTGTACCTAGTTTAGGGGCAGTTTTTACATGTCCTAGGTAAGTTGTAGACCAAGGAACCAACCCTAAACCAACCCGAAAAAGTGTTGTGTTTGGGCAGAAACTAAGGTATAATTAGTCACAGATAAAAAATTTTGTGGAGTGATTGCTAGTGAGTAAAAATACAACTGATAAAGTAGAGGCAGAGAAGGCAGCAAAAGGCAAGAAGCCAACAGACAAGTTGGCAGACAAGTCAAAAAGTACCAAGTTCTTGCAAAAGATTTTTGGTGACGCACAGAAAAAAACACTCAAACGATTAGAAAAACAGGCTGCGGAGATTGCAGCACTAGAGCCGAAATATCAAGAAATGTCGGACGAAGAGCTAAAATCCCAAACGGAAGTCTTGCGAGAAAAACTCAAAGAAAAAGGCGCCAGCTTGGACACGATTCTGCCCGAAGCCTTTGCCACAGTGCGTGAGGCCAGTGTACGCGTGCTAGAAATGCGACCATTTGACGTCCAGATGATCGGTGGTATCGTTTTGCACGAAGGCAACATTGCTGAAATGAAGACAGGCGAGGGTAAAACATTGGTCGTCACCATGCCGATCTTCCTTAATGCCTTGACCAGCAAAGGAGTGCATTTGGTGACTGTGAACGACTACCTCGCCCAATACCACGCCGGCTGGATGGGCGGGCTATACGACTTTTTAGGACTATCAACGGGCGTGATCATCAACGACGCGTCGTTTATCTACGACAAAAACTACGAAAACGAAACCCACACCGACCCCTACATGCGCAAACTCCGGCCAGCTACTCGCAAAGAAGCCTACGCTGCGGACATCACCTATGGCACCAACAACGAATTCGGCTTTGATTACCTGCGCGACAACATGGTTAACGATGTAGAAAAATTGCGCCAAAGGGAATTACATTATGCAATCGTGGACGAGGCCGACTCCATTCTGATTGACGAAGCCCGCACCCCACTTATTATTTCCGCGCCAGCGGCAGAAAACCCAGACGGCTACTACCAATTTGCCAAAATCGCCAGCAAACTGGCCGATGCCGACTACGTTTTGGATGAAAAGCACCGCACGGTGGCACTTACGGACGAAGGCGTGGAAAAAATCCAAAAGTTGTTGGATATCAAAGACCTGTATAGCTCGGATAACGTTCGGCTAGTTTACCATCTAGAGCAGGCGCTGCGTGCCGAAACCCTGTTCAAGCGCGACAAAGACTACGTCGTCACCAACGATGGAGAGGTTATTATCGTGGACGAACACACCGGCCGCCTAATGATGGGCCGGCGCTACAATGAGGGCTTACACCAGGCCATTGAAGCCAAAGAGGGCGTTAGCGTCAAGCAAGAATCTATGACTCTAGCTACCATCAGCTTCCAGAACTTCTTCCGTCTATACGACAAGCTGGCAGGCATGACCGGCACCGCCTTTACAGAGGCGGAGGAGTTCCAGCAGATCTATTCACTAGACGTGGTGCAAATTCCGCCCAACAAACCGATTATTCGCGAAGACAAGGACGACGTGATTTACCGCACCGAGGCTGGAAAAATCAAGGCAATTGTCGAAACCATTAAAGAATACAATAAAGTTGGCCGCCCAGTACTAGTTGGCTCAGCTTCCATAGCCAAAAACGAGCTTATCGCAGCCGCCATGGACAAGGCGGGTCTAAAATATGAAATCCTAAACGCAAAGAACAACGAGCGCGAAGCAGCAATTGTAGCGCAAGCTGGGCAAAAGGGTGCGATTACTCTCGCCACCAATATGGCTGGGCGCGGCACTGACATCCGCCTGGGCGAGGGCGTCAAGGAACTTGGCGGACTGGTAGTGATTGGCTCGGAGCGGCACGAAAGTCGCCGTATCGACAACCAGTTGCGCGGCCGCGGCGGTCGCCAAGGTGACCCCGGCGAAACCCAGTTCTTCGTCTCCACGGAAGACGACCTGATGCGAATTTTCCAGGGAGAACGCATCGCCGCCATGATGACCCGTTTGGGCGTGGCCGAAGACATGCCGATCCAAAACGGCACAGTTAGCAAGCTACTAGAGGCGGCGCAAAAGCGCATAGAGGGCTTTAACTTCGATTCGCGTAAAAATGTTGTGCAATACGACAATGTGATTAATCGCCACCGCCGTGTGGTTTACCTGATGCGGCGCAAGATTCTGGAGGGAGAAAATATCCAGCCAGAGATTGAGCGACTGCTAAAAGAAGAAGCCGAGGCTCTNNGTCAGCATACAGTGCCAGCCCGATATAACAAGAAATATGTTGAAGACTTTAAGGCCGTATTCAAGAAACTCCCAGAAGGCAAGATAAAAGACATCGGCAAAGAAAAGAAACCGGAAAAACGCGCAGAAATGGCCCTGGCCGAGATTAAAGAACTATATAGTAGCAAAGAGCAATCCGTTGGCGAAGACGCCATGCGGGCAGTTGAACGCGAAGTTTACCTGCAGGTTTTGGACACCCTTTGGATGCAGCACCTCGAAGATATGCAGCACCTGCGCGAGGGAATCCATTGGCGCAGTGTGGGCCAGCGCGATCCGTTGGTAGAATACCGCAGTGAATCCAAGCGCTTGTTCGACTCGCTGCAAACCAGCTTGCGCGAAGAAGTCCTAAAGGTACTGTTGAACTTACAGCGGCAGGACGTTGGCAAGTTGAGCGACGACGATTACGATACGGAGCTTACCAAAATGGCTGGCAGTGCCACCGATAAAGGTGTGAACGAGATTTCTTCGGCAAAGAAGAACACGGATAAAGAGTTCAAGGCGGCTGAGAGCGCGCGAACCAGTGAAACTTCTGTGAAGGTGATGCATAGCGCGGGCAGCCCCAGCAAAAATAAACTGGCAGCCAAAAAGAAGAAAAAGGCGCAGCGTAAGAATCGCAAACGCGGACGCAAGTAGCAACAAACAGATAAACGAGGTAAAAATGCGACACAAAGTTGAGGCAGTAAAGTTAAAAAGCGGAGCAAAAGGGCTATTGATTGATGTGCCCGATGCCAGTGTAATGGATTTTAGTTTTAATTTCCGGGCGGGCAACAGATTTGTCCGGGATAAGTCAGTATATGAAACGGCGCACATTATGGAGCATCTGGCCTTCGGCGCCAATGCGGTATTTGGTAGTGAGCAGGAATACGAGGCAGAGTTTACCAAAAACGGGGCCTATCATAATGCTTACACTGGTAGATATACCATGGGCTACATCGCCGAGTGTGCCGATTTTGAGTGGCGGCGAATTTTGGAGTTACAGCGCCCGGCGATCGTGTCGCCGCGCTTCAACGAGGCCGAGCTGAATAGCGAACGAAGCAATGTCAAAAATGAACTTACCGGGTACAAAAATAGCTACAATAGGCTGCTTTGGATGGCCATGAGCAAGGCTATGGGCGAAGATGTGCTGCTCCTGGATGAACGGCTAAAAACTTTGGCCAACGTCACCTTGGCTGATGTGCGGGAGCATCACCGGCGTACACATACGGCCAAAAATATGCGGTTTATCATCGCCGGCAAACTGCCGGCAGAGCGAAAAGCAGAAGTCATGAAAATGCTCAACGAATGGGAGCTGCCATCTGGCGAATACCGGGAGGCATCCGTAGAAAAGCTACATAAAGTAGATCCGGACTTAATACTCCGCCAAGATGCCGCCAATCTGACCTTTGGCTTAGATCTGTCATTGCCGCGACGGCTTTCGGCGGGCGAAATATATGTGATGGAGTGCCTAGAACATATCCTGACCGGGACTATGAATAGCAAGATTTTCGGCACAGCGCGCAAAAAAGGCTTGGTCTACGGGCTGTATTCTGGCGCACAAAACTCCATGTATGGCTCGGAGTGGGAGTTCGGTGGCGAGGTCAATTACGACAACGCCGAAAAATTGTTCAAACTGATCAGCACTGAATTAGGCAAGATTTTAGCGGGCGAAGTTGCAGAGGCCGACGTAGAAGTAGCAAAAATGTATTTGTTAGGACGACACCAAATGTCGCAACAGACCGTTGGAGCGGTGGGTGGATTCTACATGGATAATTATTTTGATCAGGATGTGGTTGATGACTATGAATCCGTGCCAGATTTGATCCGACAGGTGTCGTCCGAGACAGCTGTTGAACTTGCTCGAGAGTTTGCCGCCAGCCAGGTTTGGGGGCTCTACGGAGTTGGCAGCTGCGGTAAAGTGAATTTCCGGGAGGCCAGCTCTAGTCTACAGGAGCTCTTAAAACAATGAAAGCGATGAAGATCGCGATTTTAGGGTTCGGCGTTGAGGGCAAGAGTGTGTATAAGTTTTTTGAACGGAGTTCTCCAGGCGTGGAAATTGCGGTTTTTGACGAAAAGAATGGCGATGATTTTAGCAAAATCGATTACTCGAGGTACGACTATGTATTCCGTTCGCCTAGTGTTGCACCGGACAAATTGCCAAAAGACTTGACTTTTAATCATAAGCGTGATAGTATAGACTCACAGCCCGCACCTGCGACGGGGAAGTTGACTAGCGCTACTGAGTGGTTTTTTGAGAATTGCCCGGCCAAGATAATCGGCGTCACCGGGACCAAGGGCAAAGGAACGGTCTGCAGCCTGATTGACAAGGTTTTACAAGAGGCCATCGAGGGTTNNCCTCGGCCGCGCAAGACCTGGCTGGTCGGCAATATCGGTTTACCAGCACTGGACGTGTTAGACAAAATTTCCCCGGAGGATATTGTAATCTATGAACTCAGCAGTTTCCAGCTGTGGCGACTGCAAAAATCGCCACAAATCGCGGTGGTCCTGACGATTGCTGACGCCACTCATCTGGATGTTCACCAGGATTTTACTGATTACGTGGCGGCCAAAGGGAATATCGCCCGGTGGCAAACAGCCAATGACTTAACCGTTTTTTACGCTAATAATGAACGCGCGCAAGAAATTGCGGAGTTATCCGTCGGGTCCAAGATCGGCTATCCGGATAAGAGATTTGCGCATATCTCCGCTGCGCGAGAGGGCAATGAGCGAGCCTTTTTCTGGGCTGAACAACAAATTTGTTCAACGACCGAACTGCGACTGCCTGGCGAACACAATCTTGAAAATGCCCTAGCAGCCATTAGCGCTGTCTGGCAGCTACTGAGTGCAGATTTCAATCTATTGGATGCAGAAAAAGACGAGGCGATCCGTCGCGGCTTAGCGAGATTTAAGGGTTTGCCGCATCGGTTGGAGCTAGTAAGGGAATTAAACGGCGTAAAGTACTACGATGATTCGTTTTCGACGGCCCAGCCATCCGTAGAAGTGGCTGTGCGTGCCTTCCCGGACAATCCCTTGGTTCTAGTCGCTGGCGGTTTTGACCAAGGCCTGAACAACCAAAAAGAGATTGCTGGGGCGATTTTGGCAGCGCCGAAGCTAAAGCAAGTGGTTCTAATCGGCCAAACTGCCGCCAAAATCGCCCCATTTCTGCCCGCAGAACTCCATAAAATTGCTGCAAGCTTAAAAGAAGCAGTTGAAATCGCCCGCGCCACCGCCACCCCCGGCGACGTCGTCCTCCTCAGCCCGGGCGCCCAGAGTTTCGACATGTTTGAAAGCTACAAAGACCGTGGCGACCAATTTCAAGAACTAGTTCATAATTTGGGATAATTCTGGTATAATTAAACCATGAAAAAAGTGGCAGGTGTTTTTGGATTGAGGTTTTGCCAGTGAGCAAGATTGAACTACGCAAGCGCGCATCCGATCTAAGAGGCGCTTTTATTGATGCCTACGCGAAGTTGAAGATCGACGAAAAAACGCGATTGCGGGACAAACTAGAAGCCGAGTCGGCGAAGCCGGAGCTTTGGAACAATCCGAATGCCGCCAAGGCTAAGATGTCGGAGCTGGCGGCATTGACAGACCTAGTGGCACCCTGGCAAACCCTAAAGTTCCAAATCGACGACCTGGATGAACTAGTAGGTCTAAGCGACCCCAGTTTAGAGGCTGAAATTAGTGAGCAATTGCGAGTGTTTGAGGAAACCTTTGCGGAATTGCGCGGGGCACTGCGTTTTACCGGTACTCATGATGCCGGAAACGCCATTCTCCGGATTACTTCCGGTGTAGGCGGCGTGGACGCAGCAGATTTCGCCGAAATGCTGGAGCGAATGTATCTGCGCTACGCCGAAAGACAAGGGTTTGAAACAGACGTTCTTGAACGTTCTCCCGGCGAAGAGGCTGGAGTCAAGACCGCTGTTATATCGGTTACTGGCCCATATGCCTACGGCAAGCTAAGGGGTGAAAACGGCGTGCATCGTCTAGTTAGACTCAGCCCGTTCAACTCCGATCATCTGCGACAAACCTCGTTTGCCCTAGTCGAAGTTTTGCCGGAACTCAGCCCCGAGGCAGTCCGTCTGGACCCGAAAGATCTGAAGATTGACGTTTACCGGGCCGGCGGCCATGGTGGCCAATCAGTAAACACTACAGATTCGGCAGTACGCATCACGCATATTCCCACCGGAATCACCGTGGCCATCCAAAACGAGCGTTCGCAGCTGCAAAACAAAGAAACGGCGCTCAAAGTCCTGGCGTCCAAGCTAGCAGCGCTTCAGGAGGAACAAAATGCCGCCGATCTCGCCAACCTTCGCGCTGGAAAATCTGCCGACTGGGGGTCGCAAATCCGCAACTATGTCCTCCACCCCTATAAGCTTGTCAAAGATACCCGCACCAAGCACGAAGAAAACGACGCAGAAAAGGTCTTAGATGGCGCCATCGAAGGCTTCATTAACGCTTGGGGTGAATACGAATTGGGTAAGTGACGAGGAAAAACGCCTGCTGTTTTCGCTTACTTTAGCAAATCGCAATTACTTAATCGAAACAATCTTGATCTGTGAAAACTTCTGGCGATGGCCAACCTCTTTGTGCACCCGCTTCTTACTGTGGTAGCGAATCACGCGCAACTTGTCGCCCTTAACCTCGCCTTCAACCACTTCGGCCTTGACCTTGATGCCTTTCACCGTTGGCGCACCAACAGATGTTTTGTCGCCATCAATCTCTAGGAGAGCATCCAGTTCTAAAGTTTTGGTCGCTTCCGGCAATAGGTCCACCAAAATAGTTTCGCCCTCGCTCACCAGGTACTGTTTGCCGCCAACCTTAATGACTGCCTTTTTCATCTAACTCATTCCTTCATTTTATGAATAATTTACCTAATTCTACCAAAAACCCCGAGTTTTTGCAAGGGGTGGACATAAATGGCTAAAGTATGGTATAATAGCAATTAAAGAGGGTTCACCAACGGAAATCCTCGCATATTACAAGGAGGCGATAGCATTGTTCAAGACGCACGTGGGCAAGTTTTGCGACTTGTTTTGCATGTTCCTGTATTTTATCGAAGTAGTGGTCGTCGGCATTGCTTGGTTGATTGTTCGAGCGTTCATTGCATGCTGGCGAGTGATCGTCGCTGTCGGTCGCTACGCCCCAGCGCTGTTAAACGGCGAGACGCCGCCGCCAAAAACTAAATCCAGCGATGATACTATTTTCCTCTCCAGTCTGATAGCTAGCTGGATTCTGGTTAACCCAGCTATTCCAGCCGCTTTAGTTTGGGCGTCTAGCCGAAACTGGTTCATAACGTTAGTTATTGGTGTGGCATGCATCCTTATCCGCTTAGGCACCTACTGGCTTATAGTCACTTTTACAAATGATGGCGAGCCCGATGTGGACGATCTGCATGAATGACCTATCATCGCCATCCAGACAAGTGGCCCACGGTACTCCCGAGGGCCATATCTTTTTGCTTGCATTTTTTTCCCGCTTTTGGTAATATATAATCATCATGGCGGAGGTAATAGCAATAACTAATCAAAAGGGTGGCGTGGGAAAGACCACGACGGCCATCAATTTGGCGTATTATTTAGCTAAGTCCGGCAACAAAACGCTTCTGGTAGATTTTGATCCCCAAGGCAATGCCACCTCTGGTCTCGCCGTGGACAAAGCCAAACTAAGGTATTCAATGACCGAGGTAGCGGAGCGCAAGGCTCCAATCTCGAAGGTGATTCAAGAAACCAAGTTCAAAAATCTGTTTCTGGCCCCGACTACCGCTCACCTGGCGAACTCCGAAGTTGAATTAGCCAAAGCTGGCAAGAGATTCGGCCTGCTCAAAAACGCCATCGCCGAAGTACAAGAGGAGTATGACTATATTATCATCGACTGTCCGCCCTCGCTCAGCTTGCTTACTATCAATGGCTTAATCTCCGCCAAATATCTAATTTTGCCCGTGCAGGCCGAGTTTTATGCGCTCGAGGGCGTCTCGCAACTCCTTGAAAGCATGAAACTGGTCAAAAAAGCCATGAATCCTGGCCTCCAACTTCTCGGGGTTTTGCCCACCATGGTTGACTCTCGCACCACACTCAGCCAGCAGGTTGTGGAAGAAATCAAAAAGTATTTCAATTCCAAGGTGTTTGCATCCGTCATCCCGCGCAACATCCGCCTCGCCGAGGCCCCGAGCCACGGCGTGCCCGTTGGCGCGTATGACAAGTTCTCCAAAGGTGCTAGGGCTTACAGGAACTTAGCAAAAGAGGTTATTGAACGTATAGGAGGTCAAAAATAATATGAGCAAAAAAGGTCTCGGGCGCGGATTCGAATCACTAATCCCGACCGATTTAACGGATGATGAAGAAGATAGCGAGGTATTGTC
This sequence comes from Candidatus Saccharibacteria bacterium UBA949, assembly GCA_002293245.1. Classification (GTDB taxonomy): domain Bacteria; phylum Patescibacteriota; class Saccharimonadia; order Saccharimonadales; family Saccharimonadaceae; genus UBA949. Next base: position 11,853 of record DBCV01000063.1, read on the forward strand.
GCCCTCCAGTTTTGGCGGGCAGCACGCTGGGCGAGTTGCCGAACTACCGATCAATTTCATCACGCCAGACGAAAACCAACCCCGGCACAAATTTGATGAACAATCTCTAAACGAACTGGCCGAATCTATCCGCGAGCATGGCGTCTTGCAACCGATCGTGGTTAGCAAAATCGGCAATAATCTATATCAAATTGTAGCTGGTGAACGGCGTTGGCGGGCATCCAAGATTGCCGGTCTTAAAACCATGCCGACGCTCATTCGTAGCATGGACGATCAGAAAAGACTAGAAGTTTCACTCATAGAGAACTTACAGCGCGAAGACCTAAACATCATCGAGACAGCCATGGCCTATGCCCGGCTAAAGGAGCAATTCAACCTGACCAATGGCGAAATCGCAGCGCGTGTCGGCAAGGCTCAGCCGACTATCGGTAATACCATGCGACTTCTAACGCTGCCCGCCATCGCCCGCAAAGCGCTGGCCGATGGCGATATGACCGAGGGTCAAGCCAGGCCACTCATCTCTGCACCAGAAGAAGTCATAGCCGAAATCGTGCCACGCATTATATCAGAAAACTGGTCATCGCGCAGGGTGGAGCAATTTATGGTGCAGTGGCGCGAAAAGCAGAAAAAGGACGCCTCGGACCTAACAGTTGGCACAGCAGCGCTCCTGCCATACGAAAACGAAACCGCTAAGCTCTCCAAGAGATTCGGTTCCAAGATCGCCATCCAAACGTCCTCTCGCGGCAACGGCAAAATCGTCATCCGGTTCAAAGATGCCAAGGATTTTAAGCGACAGTATAAACTTCTAGCGGGTGAATAGACTCGGCTACCAAAAGGGCAGCCGCCACTGTTACCGCCGCCCTTGTATAAATTATTTATACAAGGGCTTCTCGCCATCGGGCTATGCGGCCCACTAGCCCCTAAAACGTTCTGATTTTGTTCAGCGGAAAGATTCTAATGCCAGCCGGTCCGACTATATCAAATAGCGGCACAAATCCCAGCCCATTACGCGAGTCAAAAGAGTGATTACCCTCGCGGTTGTCACCGGATACAAAAATCGTGCCCTCCGGAACAACCACGTCGGTATCGCCGGAAGTGTATTCCTTCGGCTCGCCACCAAAGTCGTCGTCCGGGTTGAATCCGTCTGGATGTTCGTCGTTGTAAACCGTCAGCACCCCGTTTTTTACCACCACTCGTTCGCCAGGGAAAGCGATGGTCCGCTTTACAATATACTGGTCGCGGTCGCCCGCTTTGTAATTCGGGTTGGCGAACACAATCACTTGCCCTCGCTCCGGCACCCATTGTTTATTCAGCAGGTGCGCCCAAGTGACGGGCAGTCGGTTTACGATAATCCTATCATCCTGCATCAGAGTATTTTCCATACTGCCACCAACTACGTTGTAGCTGCGAAAAACGAAAGAGTTCAATAGAATCGTGCCAAAAACCACTAGAGCAATAAACCCTAGTAATCCTAGGCAGTCCTTCAAAAACGGATGCCGTTGCAAAAAGCTCGATTTATTTTCCATAAGAGTCATTATAGCACGCAGCAAACGAAAAAGATATAGCGTTTTCAAAACGCGTGTGCTAAAATAAAGAATATGGCAAGAAGGAATCGAACTGCGAGCTACGGCAATTTTGGTGACTTTACAGCACAGCAAAACAACGCCGGTTTTGTAGATTTCTTGGCGGATGGCGGAAAAGCTGGAGCAGACAGGGCGAAAGAGACCAAGAAGCCCAATAAGCCCACTCGTGCAGAAAAGAGGCTGAGCCGCAAGCGGGCCAATGCCGAAAACAAAGTCCAACAAAGCCCAGGTTCAGCAACTCCAGAATTCGTTTCCCGGCGTGGGGCCAGAAAAGACCTAAGTGATTTAAGCCAAACGGAGAAAGAAGAGAAAGTTGAAATGATTGGTCCAGCACAGGTGGATAGCGCAGCGTTGCGGCCTGAAACGGCAAATAAGCAAAGGCGAGTTCGCGACCCAAACAACAAATGGCACAAGCGTAAGCGGGCTATGCGCCGAGCGTCTAGCTTGGGCGGCATCAACCAACCAAAAAAACGCCACACCGGGCGAAAAGTCGTGCTAGTTTTAGTGCTACTGATTGTCGCGGTTGGCGGCTATTACGCATGGAACGTGGGCTCAAGGGTTTTGAATGTTGCCGACAACACCTTTGAGGGCGACGTACTCGGCTTTTTTCAAAAGAAAGAGCGGCTCAAAACTGATGCGAATGGTCGCACGAACATTTTAATTTTCGGCACGGCCGAGGACGATGAGGGCGGCACGCACGAAGGTGCCAATTTGACCGACTCCATTATGGTGGTTTCTATAAACCAAGACACCAAGGACGCCATTATGGTCAGCATCCCGCGTGACCTTTGGGTACAGCTGGACGGGGGCTGCGTGGTAGGATATCAGTCGAAAATCAACACGGTTTTCTTCTGCTCCTCTAACGATGGCGAAGACGAAGGTGCTGGCTCGCAAGCCCTGATGAGTAAGGTGTCAGAGGTGACCGGCCTAGATGTGCAGTACTATGCCCACATCAACTTCACCGCGGTTATTGAAGCCGTGAACGCTGTCGGCGGGGTAGAGGTGATAATCGACAGTGATGACGAACGGGGGATCTTGGACCGCAACTTTGACTGGAAGTGCAATTATACTTGTTATTATGTCAAATACCCCAACGGCCCGACTGGCCTAATGGACGGGGAGCATGCCCTGGCTCTGATGCGCGCCCGCGGGGCAGCCGGCGGGTACGGCTTGCCGGAATCCAACTTTGATCGCGAACGCTACCAGCAAAAAGTTCTGACGGCCTTGTTTGAAAAGGCCACTGCTAGCGGCACGGTCTTCGATATTAACAAGGTAATGGCCTTGATGGACGCAGTGGGCAACAACCTCCGCACCAACATCAACACCAATGAAGTTCGCACCTTTATGGACGTCGCCAATGGTGTAGACTTAGCCAACATCGCCGGCATCGGCTTTGCTGATCCGGAGGAATACGTCACGACCAACGGCTTTATTGGCGACCAGAGTGTAGTCTTACCGGCCGCCGGCACATATAATTATGACCAGGTCCACGCCTATGTCGCTCGCAAGATCGCCGAGCTCGCAACTCCCGAAGAGCCGGAGTTGCCAGAGGGAGACAACCCGCCTACTGACGACGGTTCGGCCCCAGCGGACAACATTTGACCCTAAATGCAACACTTATCCATTAGATGTGGTATACTGTAGCCAGTTATCGCACATTAACATCTTATGGAGGAGGGGCTTTAAATGAAAGCAGTAATGATCAGTGGCGTGCCAGGCACTGGCAAGACCACGCTGGGCTACAGATTAGCGTTGCACTTTGGCATCGACAAAGTGCTGAGCATGGACGTGGTTAAAAACGTGGTGAAGGGCTTTACCTCACCTAGTGCTGCTCCGCACCTGTTCCGCGACAGTCACGAAGCCTATGCTCATGACGGCAAGGCCATGATAGACGGCTACCTTATGCACGCAGCTGCAGTCAACGCATTGCTGATACCGACAATTAATCAACTCAAGGATTCCATCGTGATTGCCGAAGGCGTCACGCTACATGCGGAGTTCGCTAACGAACTCGCTATCCAGGGCCATGAAGTACGGCACTTGAATCTCTGGCTCCCCCGCGAAAACCTAACCGAGCGTTATGCGCAAAAAAGCAAGCTTCGGCCAGACGCTTGGACCATGAACCTCGACCGGATCATGGAAATCCAAACCTATCTGTTGGAAACGTCGGATAGCAATATCCATAGTGATGGCGTTAGCGCCACTCTTGAAAAGGCGGTGACCGTAATTGAAGATCTTTTTAATTAACGAAGGTACTTGCACTCGGGTCAAATTGTTCGGGGTGGACGCCCAAAGACTATTCGAGCTGAATGGACATCAAACTACCGAGCGGATGGAGGATGCGGACTTAGTTGTAATCAATACCTGCAGCTTTTTGCAGAGTCGCGAAGACTTCTTTATGCAGCAGATTGAACAAATCACTCGTGAACTAACGCACTGGCAAAAGCTAGCCGTCATCGGCTGCCTTGCCCCACTCAAGAAAGTAGAACTTTTGGAACTTTATCCTAACATCCTGCTATTTGGCAGGGATCTCAGCGAAATCAAGCAGTATTTTGGATTAAGCTATCTGCCCGCGGCCCAAGTCAATAGCGTGTCCGAAAAGCTAACGCTAAAAAACACTTGCTTGTATTGGCTGAACCGCTTGATCCTACGCAGCCCGCATATCGATTACCGCTTAAAGCGCGACAAAGTCTGCTATCTGCAGATTTCCAGCGGATGTATTGGCCGCTGCACCTATTGCTCCGAGAGGTTTATTACCGTACTCCGCAGCCAACCTGTCAACCAGATTTTGGATGCCATCAGCGACGGCATCGAGAGCGGCTATAAACTGTTCGGCCTTAGTTCCGACGATGCTTCGGCATACGGCATGGACATCGGGGCTCGCCTGGACGAGCTACTGGAATCTATCGTACAAATCAACTCGTCGATTTATTTCAACATCCCGGAGTTCAATCCGAACGGCTTAACCGAACGAGTTTTGGAATGCTTAAAAGACCCAAAATTCCTTTACATCACCATACCGGTGCAATCCGGGTCGCAGCGTATCCTGGACCAAATGGGCCGGCCCTATGACATAAGCGAAGTGATGGAGAAAGTCCGGCGCATTCGTGCAGGGAATCAAAAGCTAATGATCAACACGCATATCATCGTCGGTTTCCCTGGCGAGACAGAGCAAGACTTTGCGGCAACCGAAAATCTACTAGCGAGCGGGCTATTCGATAGAGTCAAAGTCTTTTGCTATAGTCCGCGCCCGGGTACGGAAGCGGCCACCTTCACCGGCCAAATCGGTGAAGAGGTCAAGCAACAACGCAAGGCAAAACTACTGAAAATCATGCGCCAAGTCAACTTTCGCAAGTTTTCACTAGTCAATCTAATCCTGAATGGGGAGCAATTAAAATGAGCTGGAATGACATTCGGTTATTAGACTACGTACAAGACACCGATGACAACTTTTGGATTGTCAACGATCTACGAGAGGGCGAACCGCGCGGGTTCATGGTTTTTGAGGTTTGCTACGATGGACCACGATTTAACCCTGCAATGGGAAAACCTTACCAGCGCCTTAGCGACCAAGGCATCGGACCCGTGCCCGAAGTTTACAAGCGGGTCTTCCGTCCACTCGACTTCTACAAAGAACATCGCGACGAGCTAACCGGCGTGTGGCAGAATTATGCCGTCGCTATGAACAAAATCGGTGTCCCGGATTCCGCAATTGGTATTTTCGGGTCATATCTGCTCGGATTCCCGGTGCAAAAAGACGTCGATTTTGTGATCTACGGCCTGGAAAACTTAGAGCTATACTACAACAACCAGGATTTCTTTAAGCAGTTGCTGCAAGCGGGCAATATATCGCCGGAGCATGTGGCCTATCAGGCGCAAAAATATAGCGGCGCTTTTTCGCCAAGATACGACCTCAAAACTGTCCTCGGCCGCAACTGGAGCGGGGTCCAATTTGGCCAAGGCGTAGGTGTGCTTTCCACCCCCCGGTTTATTGACCCAAACCGATCTATCACGCCGACTATTGCCGGCGAAAATACCGAGCTTTCCGGTGTAGAGGTTGTCGAATCACTCGGATCAGCCTTGCTGCCCAGGCGGGTCAAGGTTCGCGTGCCGGGGCGCCCAGAGATTTTCGAGCTGGTTTCACCACTCTGGATGCTGCAGAGCTTTGCTCGGCGCGGGGATATTCTGGACCTCTGCTGCCTAGCGGACTTTGCCCAAAAGCTATTAGTGGTCAGCGATCGGCAAAACCACCACGTGCAGTTCCGAAAAAAGAGCTCCTTAATAAGATAACCTTTCCGGGCGTCAGCAACACCTTGCTGGCGCCTTTACTTCTTTTTGGGCATAAGATATAATGATATACAGTATGAGCAAATCTATTGGTGCGCTGCGGCACAAAAAAGTTGGATTAAGTAGTTTTCTGCACGGGCTAATCAATACCCTATTCGTGATTGCGATTCTCGCCATAGTTATGATTACCGGATCTTGGCAAGTAGCCGTCTTTTTAGTACTAATCTCTAAGTGGCGCATCCTGGCAGTGCAACCCCGCTACTGGTTCGCCAACATCAAGTCCAATTTGGTAGATATTATCATCGGCGTAAGTTTTACGTTGCTGATCTACCATGCTGGTCAGGTCGGCAGTTCGGCAATATCTGGCGGCCTGATGTCCACTGTCAACTGGACGGTCGTGGCGGCCCAACTGGGGCTAGGCGCCCTATACAGCGTCTATCTTTTGGTGATCAAATCTAAATCTAGCGAATTTTGGGTGGCCACGCAGGCCGCGGCCGCAGTGTTCCTGGGCAGTATGGCGGCAGTCATGTCTCTCGGCACCCTACCGAGCGTGTGGCTAGTAGCTGCAATGTTCGTGATCGGTTACGGCGCCGCACGCCACATCATGCTGCTCGGCGACGGTGAGCCCGCCGGAGGCCTTGATATTATATTCGGCCTACTTCTGGCGGAGACCACCTGGCTTTGCTACCATTGGCTGATTGCCTACACCATCCCTGGCACAGGGCTCAAATTGCCGCAACTCACAATCATCGCCACCCTAATCAGCTTTCTCGCTCATAAACTCCGCCTAGCCTGGCAGAAAGACGGCAAGTTTAAACTCTCCGAAGTCGGCGCGCCGATCCTCTTTGTCGCCATCGTAGTTTTCGCAGTCTTAACCTGGTTTTCCAACCCGACTGTATCAATCTAATTTAAGGTTTTATTAAGTATCATCGTGCTAACATAACATGAACTAAACAAAGGGAGGTGAATTAACTATGGACATGGTGGAAAAAATGCAAGCTCATGAACAAGAAAATACTAACAAGTCTGGCGGAATTAGCAAAAAACCAAAAACCAAAAAATGGTCGGACGAAAAACGTGCGCAGTTCACACAGACCGCAACCATCATTGCCTCATCTGTTGCGCTGCTAACATCGATCTCGGGAATTGCGCTATTCGGTGTGGTCGAAAGCCAAATCGGCGAACTCAGGCGAAATCAAGGCAACTACGGCGGCTTCGTTAGCGATTTTACGGACGGCGATGCCACTACAATCGACCAAGTCGTTCAAAAAGTAGCCCCCAGCGTTGTTTCAATCGTCACCAAGACCAAAACCTCAACCCGCTACTTCGGCGACCAGTCTTCGTCGGCCTCCGGCAGTGGGTTAGTAGTCAGCGCGGACGGCCTCATCTTGACCAACAAGCACGTTGTCGAAGGCGGCACCAGCTTCACGGTTTACCTAGACGACGGCCGCAGCTTCTCGGACGTTAAATTGGCCGCTACCGACTCCATGAACGACATCGCCTTTCTGAAAATCAGTGACGTATCTGATTTGCCAGTTGCCGAACTGGGCGACTCCAGAACTCTGCGTGCTGGCCAATCTGTCATCGCCATCGGCAACGCACTTGGCCAGTACCAAAACACCGTCACTTCCGGGATTATTTCCGGCATGGGCCGCTCGATTCAGGCCAGCGACAGCTCCTACTCGTCACCCGTTGAAACCCTAACTGATATGATCCAAACTGATGCCTCAATCAACCCCGGCAACTCTGGAGGCCCGCTGGTCAATGCTGCTGGGCAGGTGGTCGGCATCAATACCGCCGTTTCCATGGACGCCAACGGTATCGGCTTCGCGATTCCCATCGGCGCCGTGAAGGGAATGCTTTCAAGCCTAATCACCAACGGCACAGCCCAAAGAGCATATATAGGGGTGCAATATGTGGAGATTACACCAGATGTAGCGTCGGAGTATGATCTGCCTGTTTCCAGCGGCGCTTATGTGTTCGTCAAAGACGGTTCGGCGGTGATTGCCGGTGGCCCAGCCGAAAAAGCCGGTGTTAAAAATGGTGATATTATTACCGCCGTTGCTGGGCAAAAAGTTGGCCTAGTCGGCGGCCTCAGTACCCTGGTTGCCGAACACAGCGTGGGCGATACGATCGATCTCACCCTTCTCCGCGGCGACCAAGAGCTTACCATATCAATCGAGCTGGAATCGCGCAGCTAACTCAAAAAGAGCATAGCCGTATCCTAGTAAGTGTTGTAATTCTTACAACACTTACCCCTGTCCTACTTGACGAACCCCCACAAAATACCACAAAAGTATTGACTTTTTATCCCCCGTGTGCTATAATGAAGTCATAAACTTGATAAGGCCAAAAGTCAAAACCAAGCTTATGCAACTCGATAGTCGAATCTGAAAATCAACTATACGCAAAAATCGCGTATACGCGATTTTGTTTGGATTTATCCAAACAAAATCAGACTATAGTAGCTTTAAATCGTTTACATTTGCTTTACCCCATTTGAACGTAGAGCGACGCTGGGAAAAACCGCGTACCGTTCCGTTCCGACCCTCAAAAAGGCCAGGAGCCGGCCAGAAAAAGCTCTTTGCCGCCACGCCTTTTTCCAAAAAAGCGTGAGCATAAATCCTAGGAGGCTAAAAAATGACAAATTACGTTTTCGCAACTCTTGACACCAGCAACACCGTCGACGCCGCGATCGCCAACAACAAGTTGTTCGCCGAGAACAACGTTCTCGGCATAGAGGTCACCATGCCTGCGCTCGCCGTGCGGTGTGGTCTCGGTAACCTGGACCACCACGGTCCGGACGCCGGGAAGCCTGCTGCCATACAGCAGGCGNNGCTCGAATGCGCCTTGCCGAACATACTGTACGTGGGCTGTTATGTCAGCGGGTGTCACAAGGACCCCGCACAATGCCTAGCGGCTTGTATGGCTATGCGAAGAAACGAAATGCCGACCGTCCTTGCGACGGTTAAGCCCGACCTCGACTCAGTAGGGGCTATGGCCTTGCTTGACCTTCGGACGGAGGCCAGGACGGCTTTAGATGCTGGCCTTTGCAACTTCAATGTCCCCCGGGGCGAAGAACTGGAGTTTTGCGGCAAGGAGTTGAAGGCGTTGTTCAGAGACGACGTCATGCAGCGCATCCAGAAAATCGCCGACGCCGATACCGCCGCCCTCGCGGCCTCCGCAGAATGGCAGCCCCACGACCTGCCGTCCAGGGACAACCCCTGGCCCTCTACCGTTTCTATTGACGGCAACAGGGAACTGGCTGCCATCGCCGCCGCGGTAGCCGACTTCAAAGTTCCGCTCGAAACTCGGGTGGAAGCTATGAAGAGGTGGCTCCTTACCGGCGAAGAGCCGGCCGAGTATCGTGAGAAGGTTGAAAAGGAGCGCCAGAACATGATCGAAGCACTCGAAAATGATGGCCTTGGCTCCAGTAGTCATCGCGCTCAATCCCGCGTTCCAGTTCGGCAATACCGACCCGGTCCGCAAGTTCACCGTATGCCAGTTTAAGCCTAACTACGTGAACCTGCCCGCTGTCTTCGCCGAGCTTTCCGAAAAGGAACCCGGATGGGGCGGAACCCCAACCATTGGCGGCTCCCCCCAAGGCGTCTCGTCTGCGCTTTCGATAGATGAGGTCGCCGAAGTGGTGCGCAAGCACCTCCTGAGCGAGCGCATGTAAACGAAACCCCAAAATCCCCCGACCCCCACGCAACCAGCGTGGACAAGGCTGGGGGATTTAAACGTGCTAAAGCTAAATCTAAGATTTTTTGGACTTTTCGGCAGCTTTGGCGGCCTTCTTGGCCTTGTTGGCCAGAGCTTCTTTGCGCTCCGCAGCGCGAGCAAACCGAGCCTTAAACCGATCCACCCGGCCCTCTGTGTCGATAATCTTCTCCTCGCCCGTAAAGAACGGATGCGAAGCCGAGGAAATCTGCACCTTCACCAAAGGATACTCCTTACCGTCTTCCCATTTGATAGTTTCGCTGGTTTTGGCCGTTGACTTAGTCAAAAAAGCGAACTTCGCCGCCTCGTCACTAAAAACCACTGCCCGATAATCTTCTGGATGTATATTCTTTTTCATAATTACCGTCAATTGTATCAAAAAACCCCAGTATTGTAAAGCCCGACCCCAGACTGTTGTAATTTTTACAACATCTGCTCCTGTATAGCTCGACTCTCTATCCCGGACTACCATAACAACTTCCCCCGACCGCAATCAGGTCGGGGGATTTTTTAATCCCTTGTGTTGTAAAGAGTTTTTTGCTATAATGCAAGAGTAAAATAATTTTAACGAAACAACCGCCGGGTTTTCCTTATTAAAAACCGGCGGCGAAGTAGAAGGAGAACGAATGGTAAAAATCGATATCAAGCAACTTTTGGAGGGCGGTGCGCATTTTGGCCATAAAACCAGCCGCTGGCACCCCAAAATGGCGCCGTATATCCACAGCAAGCGCCAAGAAAGTCATATTATTGATCTGACCAAAACCGTGGCAGCCCTAGAAAAAGCCTTGCCGGAAATCACCAAAGTGGCAGCTAAGAGCCAAAAAGTAATGTTCGTTGGCACCAAAAAGCAGATGCGCGACATTATCAAAACAGCGGCAGAAAGCGTAAATCAGCCCTACGTGACTGAACGTTGGGTAGGCGGAACTCTGACCAACGCCGAAACCGTCAACCGGCAGATTCGCGAGCTCAAAAACCTTGAGCGGCGCATGGAAAGCGGCGAACTCGAAAAACGCTACTCCAAACTGGAAGTTCAACGCTACCAGGAAAAAATTGACCTGCTCAACGTGCGCTACGGCGGCATCAAAGAGATGGTTGCCAAGCCAGGCATGCTGTTCGTCGCGGATGTTGTAAACGACAAGAACGCCGTGCGCGAAGCGCGAAACCTCGGTATTCCGGTGGTTGGCATCGTTGATACCAACGCCGACCCCACCGACATCGACTTCGTCATCCCCGCCAACGACGACGCTATTTCGGGCGTACAAACGATTGTTGGCTACACTGTTGAAGCCGTCAAAGAAGGCATTGCCAAATCAGAGAATAAGTAATTTGCACTTTTTAGTTGAGCATTCGCGCATCCACCTCATTTCGAGGTGATTCTCGAGGACGGCGAGAGTATTAGCGACGAACGCCGTGACGACGGCTGTGAGGAGCGTACCGAGAAATGACGGTGGGTGTGAAGAATGCGGTATAATAAAACGTAAAGGAGATAAACTATGGCAGATATTAAAATTGAAGAAATCAAAAAACTAAAAGAACTATCCGGCGTGGGCCTAACCGACGCCAAAAAAGCATTAGTCGAAGCCGACGGCGACTTTGACAAAGCCCTCAAAGCCATGCGCGAAAAAGGCCTGACCAAAGCCGAAAAACGCGGCGACCGCGAAACTCGCAGCGGACTGGTGGAAGCCTACGTTCACGACGGCCGCATCGGTGCGCTAGTTGAGCTGAACTGCGAAACCGACTTTGTCGCCAAGACCGAAGACTTCAAGACCTTGGCCCATTACCTAGCCATGCAAGTAGCATCGATGAACCCAGTTTACGCGCAAGAAAAAGACATCCCGGCCGATATTTTGGCCGAGAAGCGCAAAGAGTTCGAAGACAAACTCAAAGATGATAAAAAACCCGCCGAGGTTAAGGCGAAGATTGTCGAAGGACAAATCAAAAAATACTTTGCCGACAAAGTCCTATATTTCCAAGCCTACATCTTGGACGACAGCAAAACCGTCGAAGGTCTGATCAAAGAATACATCGCCAAAACCGGCGAAAACATCTCGCTCCGCCAATTCAAACGCCTTGAACTCGGTGTGGTTGAGTAAAATAGTCAAAAAACTTGTCTTATTATGTAAAAAAGCTTGACATAGTCTCCGCCGTGCGATATAATGGAAGCATAAATCTAATAGGAGTGGGTAAAGGATATGAATATGTTGAGCCAAAATATCGAACGAACGCGCAAGGACCGTGGCCTTACGCAGGAACAAGTTGCCAATGGGCTAGGTGTTAGCCGCCCAACATATATCAACATCGAAAACGGCGAACGTGATCCCAGTGTTTCGGAACTAGGAAGGATTTCTGCCATATTTGGCGTGTCCGCCGGAGAATTGTTGGATAGCCCACGCAACAACAAGAAGTTTGAGCAGATGTTTTTCTATATTCTGCGCAAGTTTGCCCGTGGCGTGCCAAAGACAAAGCTAGCCAAGCTACTATATCTGACAGATTTTAGCAATTTTTACGATACCCTCGAGCCGATGAGCGGGGTTCGATATATCCGTCGGGAATACGGCCCAGTCGCCGACATTTTCTCCGAAACCACCGAAAACCTATTCGATAACGGAAAAATCAGCATCACCCCACTCGACCGCGCCCTAATTATCAAAAACACTTCTCGGCTAGAAAACGACAACCTGCTTTCCGCCGAAGACAAGGCTCGCATGGACAAAGTCGTGGCCTATTGGCAGGACAAAAGCACCCAAGAAATCATCAATTTCACACACGAACAAAAACCGTGGCGCTCACGCATGGACGGTGAAGAAATTCCCTACATTTCAATAATTCAGGAAGACCCCAACCATGTTTACGCACCAGTTGGCTAGCTCGGCAAAACTTTTCCAAGTATATTTCACCGACTACGCCGTTAGGCATTTTCTGAAAGATTTTCGGAAAAAATATAAAGGCAAGCAATGGCAACTAACAGAAGCGGCTATCCTAGACGATCTGTCCCACCTAGCGCATGGCAGCTACGACCTTCAGAAAACGCAGCAAGTTGATGAACTATTTCAAGCTGACGAATTTTGGGTTTTTAAATACGATTTTCGCATCGCAAAGACGAACGTTTCGGCCAAAGCATCTGGCAACCGGCTTATCGGCGTGATTAACGCAAAGATGAACCGTATCGACATCGCGGTGATTTACTGCAAAACCAATCTACCAAAGAACGCAAGCGAAACGCAGTTTATCAAATCGGTTGTCAACGAGATTTTTCCCAAATTGGGTTGGAGATAGTGAATATCGCTCTTGGCAAGAGTTCATTTTTTCAGCAAACTCACAGATTTTTATGGTAGAATGAAAGCAGATGGGCCGAGTCATTTCGAGATTAACAAAGGAGGAATATGTTTGACATTAGTGATATCAAGTTAAAAATGAGCGCCGTTTTGGAAAAGTTCCAAAGCGAATTGAAAAAGGTCCGCACCGGGCGGGCGCATCCGGACATGCTGAAAGATGTACGCGTTGAAGTTTACGGCACTTTTGCGCCCCTCAACCAGGCCGCCAACGTCACCGTAGCCGATGCCACCATGTTAGTCGTCACGCCCTATGACCCCAAGTCGATCCCGTCAATCAGCTCGGCTATCCGCAGCGATCAGGCCCTGGGCCTAAACCCCAGCGACGACGGCCGCGTGGTGCGTGTGCCGATTCCGCCGCTCACCGAAGAGCGCCGGGCGCAAATCGTCAAGCAAACTGGCGAAAAAGTTGAAAATGCCAAAATTGAGCTGCGCGCTGTGCGCCAAGATGCCCTCAAAGAGGTCAAAAAACTAAAAGAAGACGGCCAACTCAGCGAAGACATGCAAAAACGCATGGAAAAAGAAGTCGAAGACGCCACCAAAGACTACTCAGGCCAAATCGACACCGCCTTCAAGGACAAAGAAGCCGAAATTATGAAGGTCTAGTGTGATATAATTGTAAAATGAGTGATAACGTAGAGACAAATCAGGCTTTGCCGAAGCACATCGGCTATGTGGTGGACGGGAATCGACGGTGGGCCAAACTGAACGGCGTCAAGGCTGACGTTCATGCCCGCGGGGCAGAAGTGGTGTTTGACGTGGCGCGCCGGACGGTCGCAGCCGGAGTGCCGTTTGCCACCTTTTATGTTTTCTCCACCGAAAACTGGGGCCGCGAAAACGACGAGGTTAATTACATAATGAAGCTATTTGTCAGCTTTTTCAAGCGGAAGATGAAAGAATTACTGGCCGAAGACGTGAAAGTGGTATTCTTGGGTGGACGCGACCGGTTGAGCGGCGATGTATTAGAAATGATGGAAGAGACAGAGACCAAAACATCTGGGGGTGCGCGCGGGACTGTCAGTTTTTGCCTGAATTACGGCGGCCGGCAGGAAATTGCCGATGCGGTGAATAAGGCCCTCTTGACAAAGCATAAGAACTTTGCTAATATAGACCCAACGACGGCTGGAACGGCGGAGTTTGCTGGTGCGAAAATCACGACGGAAGACATTAGCGCCAATCTGTATCACCCGGAAATACCTGATGTGGATATGGTGGTGCGCACTGGTGGCGAGTTGCGCCTGAGCAACTTTATGCTCTGGCGGGTGGCTTATTCCGAACTACTGTTTTTGGATAAGTTGTGGCCGGATTTGACGGATGAGGACGTGGACGGTGTAATTGCAGAATATGGTCGGCGGCAACGCCGGTTCGGAAAATAAGGAGGTGCTAAGGGTATGCAGTTAGTATTTGGGATTTTAATCGGGTTGGCGATTTTGATGGTGATTGTGGTGGCGCACGAACTAGGGCATTTTATCGCAGCGCGCAAGTCTGGCGTGGTGGTTGAGGAGTTCGGTATCGGATTTCCGCCCCGGGCTTGGGCCAAAAAGCTCAAGAGCGGGCTGGTTTTTTCGCTGAACTGGTTGCCGATTGGCGGCTTTTGCAAGATGAAAGGCGAGAGCGATTCGGACACCGGCGAGGGAACTTACGGTGCGGCAAAACTCTGGCAAAAAACCTGGATTCTGTTCGCTGGCGTGATTTCTAACTTCGTGCTGGCCGCGGTGATTTTTACGATTTTGATGTGGACGGGCATGCCCCGGCTGGTGGACAATCAGTTTATGATTGAATCGGACACAACCGTTACGTCGGGGCCAGTGACGGTTGGCTATGTGGTGCCAGATTCGCCAGCGGAGTCAGCGGGCATTCGCGCGGAAGATGAGATTATTTCTGTGGCAGGTACCGCGGTTGAAAAACCCAGCGACGTCGGGCGGATTGCCGAGGAGAACAAGGGCAAAACTGTTGATGTAGAAATCGGCAAGGTATGGGAGCAAGTGATGTGCAATCAAGAGCCTTGCGACCCAATTAAACTGTCCGAACCGCGACAGGAAACGGTTGCGGTGACCATGAATGCTGATAATGATGAAAACAAAGGCTTTCTGGGTGTTTCGACTTTTCAGGACGAGACGCTGCGGGCGGGTTGGAGTGCGCCGATTACCGGCGTTGGATTGATGGTGCAGTTGACTGGTGAAACATTTGTGGGCGTGGGCAAGTTGCTGGGGAATCTCGCGACCGGCCTCGCGCGGCAAATTAATCCGGACGCAGCTGTGCGCGAGGCCGGTCGCGAAGCTATCGACGAAGCCGGCCAAGGGGTCGCAGGCCCTGTGGGGATTATCGGCGTGTTATTTCCGGCGGCCGCCGCTCAGGGCGGATCAACTCTGCTGGTCGTTGCTGGTATTATTTCGTTGTCGCTCGGCGCCATGAACATGCTGCCCATCCCCGCCCTCGACGGCGGCCGCTGGCTGCTCACCATCATCTACC
>DBCV01000066.1 GCA_002293245.1 Candidatus Saccharibacteria bacterium UBA949
TACAAAAAGTGTGGGTGGTTCAGTCTTGCATTTGTGCATTTTCGTGTGATATAATGCAAGCAGTCACATTTACATGGGATGGTACGTGCGAGCTTAGCTCAGTTGTTTAGAGCGCGTCCTTGCCAAGGACGAGGTCGAGAGTTAGAGTCTCTTAGCTCGCACCAGAAAAGGCTTTTCAGTTACCGGAAGGTCTTTTTTAGTCCTTCGCCATCACAATACGTTTGGACATGGAATAAGTTATTAAGAAATATCCACCGTAAATAATCGCGATAAATACCGCAGTTGCAATAATCGACAGCAACAAGTCAGCACTAGCAAAAGTCATAATAATCTTATCCGCGAACATTATCCCGAATATCGAGTGGACAGCCGCAACCAATAGCGGCATGCCGAAGAATATACCAATCTGGATAAGCAAAGTCCGATTCAGCGCTTTTTGGTCCACGCCTAACTTGCTCAAAACCATGTATTTTTCGCGGTTATCAGAGCTTTCAGAAACTTCTTTCAGGCCCAACATCGCCGCACTAGTAATCA
Organism: Candidatus Saccharibacteria bacterium UBA949; assembly: GCA_002293245.1. Taxonomy (GTDB): domain Bacteria; phylum Patescibacteriota; class Saccharimonadia; order Saccharimonadales; family Saccharimonadaceae; genus UBA949. Next base: position 535 of record DBCV01000066.1, read on the forward strand.
AGAATACACTCCCCAGATACAACCCGACAAACGTTGACATCACCGATAACCCAACACTATTTATGTATATTTCGCTCTTCGAGTTCGGCATCAAGGAGCAACCATCACAAGTTTGCCCCACATCAGAATAAACCCTGCCATAGATATCTTCTTCGATTGTGTCTTTTTCTTCATCACTTTCGGCAAGATAATTGCCCACTAGCATGCTCTCTATTGTATAAGAATCTAGGTCTAACCCGTTCGGCACCACGATAAACCCCTGATTTACCGGCCCATCGGACATATATATAAACCCGCTTACGGTATGGTCATATCTAGGCCGAAGCGCGGTGGCACCGACTATGATTTCTGGCGCACGGTGGCTCAAAGCATAGTTCCGTGCCTGCGTGGCATCTGGTTGGTTTGAGACCGCCACATATTCACCATCCGCTAGTTCCACCACTGGCTGGCCATAAAACGTTGCCAGCCTGTTATAATCGCTCACCCGAATTAAATGCTCTCTCATACTTAACATATTATCAATTGTTTGACCAATCGAGTCCTTAACAAACGCCTCTAGGGCTTCTAAGCCGACCGTATCGGCATAGGTGACATCATCGCTCGAGTAGGTTTTCGCAACCTCGTACTCGCTGAATGTCCGGCCTAGGTCAATTCCCAGATTCTCCAGAGCTTGCTCAGCCGTCACGACTTCTCTTTGCTCTTCACCCGGTTTCGTTTCCAACCAAGTAATTACCGAAAGTTGAAAATCCGCCGGTGCATATTCATGTAATTCCGATGTCATTGAGTTGCGAATCGAAATCGCACTGCTAAAAATCCCAATGGTCAAAAATAGCAACAAGCTAATCACCGACATCGAAACCACAGTGGTGTTGATTTTACCATCAACCTCACGCAAAATAAAAGTATTCAATTTGCGGTTATAGAACCCTTTGAACCTTTGGGCGATTCGCAGAGCCAGGCCGGACCAGGACCAAAATAGTAAGAACGTGCCGACCACGCCAAAAACGATATATTGAACCAAGAGCTGGTCCGTAAGATCAGCAAACTTTGCGGTCACCCCCATGTATGCCATCACCAGCAAAACGACAGCAACCATAAACAATAGCGTGCATACAACTGGGTTTCGGAGTTTTATCTTCTCGTTCATCTTGCTACTATGAATCAAATCTATCAGCCGCGTCCGACCCACCGAAATTGCGCTAAAAATCATAACGATCACATATATTGCGCCAAACATACCGAGGGTAGTCAGCAGCGAAGCGCTGGAGAAAACGAACTGGAAACTCATCATATCCACCTCGAAAATGTTGGCGACAAATATCGACATCAACTGCGAAAGCCCAATGCCAATTCCAAGCCCGACTATCAAGGAAACTAGCCCTATTAGCAGAGTCTCAATAAGCAAAATACGCGAAACCTGCCCCTTGCCCATACCCAGCGTCATATAGATTCCGAACTCGCTCTTGCGCCTCTTCATCAAGAAACGGCTAGCATAGATAATCAACAACCCAAGAACCACTGCCACTCCCACGCTCAAAACCGACATCACACTGGTCATCAGGTCTACCAATTCGTGCTGACGGGCAGAGATATTCAGCATCACGGTTTGCGATTCCAGAGAATTAAATAGGTAAAAGATCGTCGTGCCCAAAACCAGCGTAAAGAAGTAAATAGCGTAGTTGCGCAAATTACGCCGGATGTTGCGCACAGAAAGCTTAAAGAGCATCACTAACATCTCCTCCGAGCAACGTCATTACATCAATTATTTCGCTAAAGAACGCTTTTCTTGAATTGTCGTTTCGAGCAATTTCGTTGAATACTTGCCCGTCTTTAATGAAGATAATTCTCGACGCGTAGCTAGCAGCAAAAGCATCGTGCGTCACCATCAAGATAGTCGCTTTCAAATCCTTGTTCAGGTATGTAAAGGTTTCCAAGAGTTGGCGGGCCGATTTTGAATCTAGCGCTCCGGTTGGTTCGTCAGCCAGCACCAGTTTCGGGTTAGTAATTACCGCCCGGGCCGAGGCAACCCGCTGTTTTTCGCCACCAGAAAGCTGATACGGATATTTTTCTAAAATTCTAGTAATCTCCAATTTCTTTGCGACCTCGTTAGTTCTCTCGATCACTTCTTCCGCTCCCACACCTTGAATAGTTAGAGCCAGCGCAATATTTTCCCGTGCCGTTAGCGTATTCAGCAAGTTAAAATCCTGAAAGACAAATCCTAATTCTTCACGCCGAAAACGGTTCAGGTCGTTCCCTTTTAGCGTAGTAATATCCCGCCCAGCCGCAAAAATATGTCCGCTAGTCACTCGATCAATTGTCGAAATAACATTAAGCAGTGTAGTTTTACCGGATCCGGAAGCTCCCATAATCGCCACAAATTCGCCCGCATCAACCTCAAACGAAATGTCACCAATCGCTTTCGTTATATTGGAACGATTGCCGTAGTACTTCTCGATATGCTTGATTTCCAAAACTGTATTTGCACTGTTCATTGAATTTTTCCTTTCATTCTGATTCGCATTCTACACGCATTCGTAAACTATCACAATCGATTTAGCTTACAGCAAACTAACGTTTCCGTAAGGTTTCATCCCGGATTGGCACCAAATACCTATTATTCCCAAACGTGATTTTTACCTCTGTGAACTCACCCTCCACCGAATCAATTTCCAATTTGTGGCCCATATCGCGGCTCAATTCGTTGGATATATATAAGCCCATCCCTGTTGACGATCCTCGCCTCCGATCATTGCTGCCCGTAAAGCCCTTTTTTAGTACCTGTTTTAGCTCTGACTTCTTTATGCCTATACCGTTATCACGAATGCGTAGTACAATTTGCCCACCTTCCTCTTGCGCAAAAATCTTAATCTGCGCGTCACCAGCACCACGGTATTTTACGGCGTTTAATATGACCTGGTTGATAATAAACTCCAGCCATTTTGGATCACTATGCACCGTCATGTTCAAGTTTTCTGTTTCAATCCTCATGCCATTCTTAATTAAACTATCCTTGTTGCTCTTAATTGCCGAGTTGACAATAGTCCTCAAGCCTACTGGTTTGATTACGTAGTCCTTTTCGGCTGCACCTACCTTGGAATAGAATAATGCTTGATTGATGCAGTTTTCAATCTCCTCCAGATATGTTTTCTGCACCCTGTCGCTTTTGTGTAGCGAAAGTTTCAGCCCAGTCAACGGCGTCTTAACCTCGTGCACCCACAGTTCAATATAATCACGAAACTCCTTGTTGTTCCTGGCATAGTCTGCAATTTCTTCCGCCAAAGACCTATCCGTATCAAACAAAACTTCATAAAATATCCGGCCCTCCAAAAAACCCGGCCGATCCAAGAGCTCGGCCAATAAGTACTTTTTATCGAGCTCCCGGAGTGTCCGCTGCATCCGACCGTAAAACCCCCGCTTACGAAAAAAGTCATACAGAAACAGAGCGACACCAAAAACTACACTAAGAACCAAGATACTAGACACTGCTGCTGGATTCACCCGAAAAACCAGCAATATCGCTAGCTCAATCAAAACTAAGCTACAATAGCCCAATAGCTTCACCCCATTATCCCAAAAGTAATCTACAAATTTCATTCCAGAATATACCCTTGAGCTCGCCGCGTTGATATTAATTCCCCCAATCCTACGCTTTCTAATTTGCGCCGCAACCGGTTGATGTTTACCGTCAGCGTGTTGTCATCCACAAACCTATCGCCCTCCCATAAGTTGTCCATAATATCCGCACGGGACATGGTTTTACCATGGTTTTTGACCAAATAACTCAAAATCGCCAACTCATTTTTGCTCAAAACGATGTCTTGCCCAGCAGATCTGAGTACGCTTTTGGCCAAGAAAATCTCGATGCCTTTATACTCTAAACTTTCCGCGCTAGATCCCTGGAAACGTTTCAGTACGGCCTCAATTCGCAACAACAAAATTTGCGCACTATACGGCTTGCGCACAAAATCATCTGCTCCGTAGCTCATACTCACCACCTCATCCATCTCACTGCTCCGGCTAGTCAGAACGATGATTGGCACCCTATTCCCCGATTCTCGAACTTTCTTCAAGACCTGCATCCCATTTAACACAGGAATGCCTACATCCAACAACACCAAATCAGCTCTGGATTTCAGGACTGTCTCGACCACGTTCGCAAAATCATCCACTACTACCACCTCATAGCCATTTTCGCCCAAAATGCGGGTCAACTCATCCACGAGCCTCGTATCATCTTCGACGACCAGTATCTTTGCCATACTATATATTATAGCATATTACGGCTAATCTGTCAGCTTGAGGTCAAAGCCGCGAGCCGGTACCTGCACGCTAGTCCAGTTCACCGCTAACGCCGTTGCTGGACGACTGTAGCGCAGAGTTAATTCCTCCACCCATCCCGCCGGAACTCTAAAGAAGAGCCAGCCGTTTTCTATTTCGCTTACGCCTGTGGTTGAAAGCAAGCGCAGGTCATGCTTTTTTATAAAATCCTTAAAAAGCGCATTATCCGACTGGACCAGCTCCATTCCAGCAAACAGCGACAAATCGCTCGGATCTACCGGAATATATAGGTTCTTGCTATTATCAACTTCTATCTGCAATGCTACGCCCACTAGACTCCCATCCTGCACATCGGCTTTTCTATCAATTTCTACGCCGGATAGGATATACTTGACAGTGATTATCGATTTCCAAAGCTCGGGGTTTGCGGAGTTGGGCCCCGAATCGCCCTCGTCATAGTTCAAGATGCCGTGATTCAACGAGCGAGCCTTGATTTTAGTGCCATTCGTCATGAGCTTGACGGCATAATCCGGATCGTTCTTATTCAGCTCGTCCTGCAGACCGGAGACCTGGTTCATTAAAGTGTCAAATCCACCGTCCAAAAACTTTACCACTCCAAAAGCCACTACACTAAAAATTAGCACTACCAATATGATTCTGGAGCGGTTTCTGCGCAAGAACCCTAACAAACCAAACTGTTGCTGTTTCATACTAACCCTCTCATGCTAAGATTATACCAAAGCTCCTTCCACTTATCAACACCTAAATCACTGGGGCGAGCATTCTCTGGAATCCTAACTTCGGCAAGCGCGCTCGCAGCTGCAGTCTTACTGATCTTAAGCCCCGCGGCCAAATTACTCACCAGTTTTTTGCGCGGTGACGAAAAGCCAATCTTGACCAATCGAAAAAACCCTTTTTCCGGAATATCACCCAACTGATCGCGAGAATAAACATCAAACACCACCACCTGCGAGTCAACTTTGGGCGGCGGCGTGAATTCTGTCGCTCTGACGACTTCACCCAAGCTCACGCTGGCATAAATCTGGGCCGAAACGCCCAAAATACTCAGGTCTCCCGGCCCAGCCGCCAACCTTTCGGCTACCTCTTTTTGCACCAGTAGCACCATTTTGCGGGGCTTTTTCCCGCCAGCTTCTGCCAAAAACCTCTTGATAATCTTGCTAGTTATGTAGTATGGCACGTTTGCCACCACGTCGTACACATCCGGCAGTCTTTCCAGATTAAACTGCAAAATATCCTCATTCACCACCTCCAGATCTTTTTCGTGTCCGGGAAAAAGCCCCGGCAGCTTCGCCGCCAAATCCTCATCCAACTCCACCGCCACTACCTTTTCATAGTTCTTCAACAACGCAGACGTCAAAAAACCCAACCCCGGGCCAATCTCCAAAACAGTCCCCGACGTTTTATTATAGCATACCTCGTTTTTTTTGTCAATACTCTTTGTGCTTTTCTCGGGAGCCACCTCTGTCAAACAGCCTTTCGCATCCCCCACAATCCGCATCAAAATCTCCCGATTTTTCAGCCAATGCTGCCCCAGAGTTTTTTTATTCTTCATTCCGATTTGCCAAAGTGTAGTGCGTTGTGTATATGTTATGGGCGTATTGCAAGCGCTTATCCTCCCTACAGATTCCACACCTTTCAAACTGATTCTGGAAAATCCTCATCGCTTCGTCAATCGAATCTGTCGCCATAATCGCATTCTTTACCTTCGCATATCCTCCATTCAACTCAATCATCAAAAACTGCAGCTGGGTGTGGATACTCGTCGGATCGTCCATCGCCAACAGTTTTGCTCTACGCCCAGCAGTCCATTGAGCAATTCCCAACCCACCCGGCGCATCCGAAGTCTTAAACCTATGCTCCTGCATCAAATTCCCCATTATCCCCGCCGTCTGCTCCGGAGAAAACCCTTGGCTAATCAAGAAATCCCAAGTTATTCGCTCGTTTTCCACCGGTGTTGTGTAAACACCCTGCGCGATCTTGGCCCCGACAACCTCCACGCGCGCCACCGGCTCTTTTGTCACCACCTCCGAAATCTGCGTCCGGCTGGTCTCCACCCCGTCCTGCATTTCCACCTCAAACGTGATTTTTTTCAAACCAGCCGCACCCTCCTCTTTCACCTCCAAATACCCCTTGTCGTGATCAAAATCCTGAATCTGCTGCACCTCAAACGGGATTTCCACTTCTTCGCTTATCAGACTTACGCCATTTCGCCAAATCTCAAGACTATTCGATTCCACTAATCTAGTATCAGGCGCCAAAGACACGTAGTCGTCCACGCCCCTGCCCAGTTCACGCTCAGCCAAAAACTCACCAACCGTTTCTGCTTGGGTGCGCAAAGTCATCTGCTCGCCATATAACTTCAGTTCCACAACCTTCGCTCGCCGCACCACAAACGATGTATTTACGCCAGTCTCAACCAAATTTGCACCGTTAGACACTGCCAGTTCCACCTTATCCTCCGGAAATAACTCAATTCCCGCCGCGCTCGCCACCGCCCGCGGCTCCTGCGCCGAGGTCAATATCTTCACCGAAATCCGCCCATCCGTCACCACCGCTGGCTTGGCGCGGTAGATATTCACAAAAAAACCACCGTCCGAAATCTCTTCGTCCAACCCCGGCTCTACCTTGTCGCCATCAAAAAGAGCGATCTTGGCAATTTCCAGCGCTTCGCGCACCGTTTCGGCATCCATTTTTATCACTTTTTTACTGCCACCATCAAAAATCGTCACCAATTTGCCATGCTCGGGCGCATCAATCCTGGACTCCATGCCGTCAGCCGACACATCACGCGGACTCAACGCGCCCGCCAACATCGGCCAAGCGCAAATCCCAGCAAACGCCGCGATCCCCACCGCACCGATTCCCCGCCGCATTTTTACTCCAATCTTCAACATATCTACATATCCATTTTAGCACCCGGCAAACTTTTTGGCAAGTCTTGCCAAAACATAGGTGTTGAGTTATAATAAGCCCACGCACGACAAGGTCCCTTCGTCTA
>DBCV01000024.1 GCA_002293245.1 Candidatus Saccharibacteria bacterium UBA949
GACCATGGTCAACATATTGACATTCATTCCCTGCCCAAAGGTCATGTTGGAGTATCGCACGGCGTTGCCTTCGACCTCTTTGGGCGATACTACTACTCCGGGGTTTTCGGCGACTTCCACGCCGGTCAGGCGGCCAAAGTGAAATCTGCCATCAAAATAGCCGAATAGTTTATCAATTGAATTGCTGGTGATTCTATCGCCAGACTCACCCATGCGCATTAAAACAGTCACCACGCCGGTGTTCAATGATTGGTTCAAAACGTCTTGCATGGTCATCGTGCCTAGGTAACCTTTGTGAGCATTGGTGATTTGCCGGTCTTCCACCTGGATATAGTCGGTATTATTGTATGTGGAATCTGGGCGGACTGCCCCACTGTCCAGGCCGGCGGCCATGGTAAAGGCTTTGGTGACACTGCCGGGCTCGTAGGGGTCCATGACTACTGCATTTTGGAACAGGCTGGCGTCTTCGACTTTGTCGAATTCGGCCGGACTGAAGTCGGGCAGGTTGGCCATGGCTAAGATTTCGCCATTCCTAGGGTTCATGACTAGTGCACTGCCCCGAGTGGCTTCGGCTTTCTCCATGCCGGACTTAAGGGCCTTTTCGGTCAGGGCTTGGATGTTGCGGTCGATGGTTAGGACAATGTTTTCGCCGTCCACTGCCGGCTCGCGGATATTTTTGTCCCCAATGGTCAGGGGGACGTTGTTGATGTCGGTGACGGTCTGGAGCAGTCCGTCTTTGCCAGACAAGCGTTCGTTTAGGGCTTGCTCAATGCCGTATTGGCCCACGCCTTCGCCGTTCATAAAGCCGAGGGTCTGGGACGCCAAGTTCCCCTCTGGGTACACCCGGCGCGTGCCAGATGTGAAACCAACGCCGGTAAGATTCTCCGCTTTGATCATTTCGGCTTGGGCGCGGCTCAGGCCACGGGCGACCACGATGTATCGGCTGCCGGCGTCAAAGCCTTCGCGCAGCATGTCGGCTAAGTTGCTTACGGTCAGGTTGCCACCAGCGACTTTTTTAAGCACGTCCTCCACCTTGACTGCATCGGCGACTACCATGGGGTCAACGAATGCCAAAAACACCTGCTCGTTCAGGACGACAGGCGCAAAGTTATCCATGTCGCGCATGTATATGAGTCCGCGCTGGGCGGGGACGACCAGTTGTTTGATGGCTTCGGCTTCGGCTTGTTCGCGGTATGTGTCGTGGTCGATGATTTGGATGCGGAATAGTTGGGCGGTGATTACGGCAAAGATGGCGATCATGGCAATCGCCAGCCAGCTAACTCGGTTTTTGATCTTAAATCCTAGCATAAGCTTAGTATAGCATAATTACCCTGCTGACCCACATGCACTTTTTCTTCATCCCTGCATACGTCCGTCCCGAGACGATGCTGCAATATCGCAGGGCTGAAATCAAAAGTGAGTGCAGGTCAAAGGTTTTGTTCTATTCAGCTTCCCTTGCGACGCCACTCTGGGTGGCGAGTTTTTTGTCAAAGGTCCAGAGTGGCACGGCTTCGGTTAGTGCCGCATATTCGGCGAGGCAGCAATCGGCGAATGAGAGTTTTGGGTGCTTTGTAAACGTCTCTACGGCATTGCCGAACATTCTTCGGTTGCAGTTTATGTTGTGTATACTCATCAGCGTCAACACTGCATCTGCGAGTTGCGCGCGCGAGAACTTGTAGACCGCCGTAAGAACGAAACTCATTTCGTAAACTGCCAGGTCTGATACACTAAACTCTGCATCTGGCGTAGACAAGAGTCTTTCCGTTCTCGCGCTCAGTTTTGGCAAATCAAAAACGAACAATCTGACAAGAAGGCTCGTGTCCAGCGAACCCATGTTTCGTGCCATTCCTAAAAGCTCCCTGGCACATAGTTTTTTTCTATGTAGCCACGAACATCAAGCAAGGGTTCTTTGGGGTATTTGCCGTACGTCCGGATTCGCTTTAGCGCTTCTTCCAGGGTCTCGGCGCGCCCTAAAGAGATGTTCCTGTTTTTATCAATTTTGTATTTAACTTTGTCGCCAGCTTTTAATCCGAGAAGGTCTCGTACTGCGACCGGGATTGTCACTTGACCTTGCGACGAAACTACGGATGTAATTTCCATATCATCTCCTTTGCTTACTTCATTGCCATTTAACGTGTTGCTATGCCTTTAATATAGCATGCGCTCTTTAACTCATGACCACGCCTTTAATATAGCATGCGCCATTTAGTAATGTCAAGATGGGCTAAAGAACGAAACTTCGCCCTCGGCTATTCCACAACGCGGTCGGCGCTGGCGGGCTGAACCATGTTGGCTGCAACATCCGAGCTGGAGATTTGGCTCAGGGCTGTGAGTCGAGCGTTCTCGACCTCTAGGTCTTGTTTTTTGTTTTCTAGTGCGGCGATTTCTTCGTCGATCTCTTGCGCCTGATAATCGTAGCCGGTGATTTTCGCGGCTTGGGTGAGGTAAATCAACCCCAAAATCATGACCGTGACGGCCAGGAATATCGTATGGGTGACTGGGCCAAACTTGACGCTGGGGGCAAATTTGACCGTGTTCTGGTTGCGTCGCCAATTGGTGCGGCCGCCAGACAAACTCCCAGCTCGCGTGTTAGCGCCGCTGTAAACATAACTTCTACTCATCACTAATACTGCTCCGCGTCGGTTGCCCCGGAAAGGTTTAGGGCAACCGATGTGTCGGGAGCTTCCTTTATCTTATACTCGCTCCTTGTTTATTTTTGATTACAGAAAATGAACTTTTACTTTTGCAGCGCGCGAACGGCTCTGCACAACGATTTGCCTAGGCATTTTAATTTTATTCCTTTCTTTATTTTTGTTTATGTTTTTAACGCTACTCGCAGTTTTGCACTCCGAGCGCGCGGGTTGATAACATTGTCCAATTCCACAATTGGTTTACGGGTGAGGATTCTTATCTGTGCCTCTAGGCCTTTTTCGCTCTCGCTCTTGAAATAGTTTTTGACAAGGCGGTCTTCTAGGCTGTGAAAGCTGATGATCCCAACTCTGCCGCCAGTAGCCAAGAGTTTTGGCAAAAGTGGCAAGGTTCTGGCGATCTGCCCCAGTTCGTCGTTGACGGCGATGCGGATGGCCTGGAATGCCCGGGTTGCCGGATGTTTTTTTGACCAGCCTCGGCCAAAGACCGAAGAGATCAGATCCGCAAGTTGAGCTGTGCTGGTTATGGGTTGTTTCGCCCGAGCGATGGTAATCGCCCGCGCCAGTCGCTGGCTTTCCTTGCTGGAATATTCGCCATACTCCTGGAAAATCTGCTGCAGCTCGCCTGTCCGCCACTTGTTCACGACATGGTGCGCGGTTAGGTCTTGACCCTGATCCATGCGCATATCCAACGGGCCATCGTTCATAAACGAAAAGCCGCGTTCGGCCATATCCAATTGTGGTGATGAAACTCCTAAGTCCAGTAGTATCAAATCGAACGTTTTTTCACACTCTACTAATTTTAACGATGCACTATAAAAATCGCTGTTTATGACTTCTGCGCCCTTCTCCACAAGGGTTCTCAAATGCGAAATCGCAAACTTGTCACGGTCAACTAGGACCGCGGCTTTATAGTTCTTCGTTAATTCCAAAAACTTGGCTGCGTGGCCACCATACCCGGCTGTGAGATCTAAGTATCTCTCGCCCGGCTTGGGCTGCATTGCTGCCAAAGCTTGTTCGACCAAAACTGGTCTATGAAGTTCCATATTACGTGGTATTATATCATTTTTGCCTCAAGATTACCAACCCGGTAGCCATACTGTTTCTTTTTCGTTCAATTTTTGTTTTAGTTTAGTCTTTCGCCGTGTGCCGCATAAAGGACAAATACCTTAGTACTTGCACGACCGTAGTCGTTCATATTTAAGTGGTTCATGGCGGTTGAGAGACTTATTTTGTGAGGTGTATAGTTTGTAGTTTTAATTTAACTTTTTTTGGGAGGTTTGTTTACAATGTTCTAGCCGGAGTTTTGTTAGCGGTGCCAGCCTTGGCGTGTTTCGCCGCTGTATAACTACCAGATGGCTAATCTCGAGAACAAATCTAATGTAATACCTTGCTCTGTTAATGTGCTTTTTATGGTGTTTGTTTGTGGATTTTGTTTTGTTCTACTCCACTGAACAAAGTATAGCACGACCTTTTTCTTTTATGCAAGTGTGTTTTTGACTTTATGGCGGTGTTTTTGTGTAGTTTTGCCATATTGTTGTGCAAAAGCAACTAAAGTGACAGATTGGTTTTTGCTTTTCCACATTGTGGATATGTGTTGTAAAAAATACAACGGTATTAGGTGTTGCGTCTTCCGGCAAGTTCGGCAACAAAGGGATGTTATTTGGCCCAATCTGCACTTTTCTGAATCGTGTTCGAGCATTGTCGTTTTTATCAACAGTTCCGGGCGATTCTAGGTTCATGGAGGAGCGTAGCGACGACTGGGTTCTAGAATCGCCATCGCGAAATGTTGTAAAACTTACAATATCGGCGAGAATTGATGAGGAAAAGTGCAGATTGGCCGATAGAACCAGACGCGTGCATGGAAATATGTTATGGCGCAGGCATACGCCGAAATATATAGTGTTGTTATGCAACTTGACTGCGTGCGTTGATGGTTGTGAAAAAACCGAACATGTTGTGCTTGACAAATCTCTGGCATCTTGCATAGCGACGTTTGACAAATATTAGACATGTTGCTCAGACTATTTTACAGATCGATCTGTGTTGATTTGCTGACCTACCTACACTTTTTCGAATCGTGTCTGTAGCCATCTGTAGCCACGTTTTTTAGCCGTTAGAATTAGAGCTGGAGAGTAAAAGAGACTGTTTGCTAATTGTTATGATGGGATATCGCGCACACATAGAGGCGCCCAGATTCCCTGTGAGCATCTTAAGTGTTGCCCAAATGACAGGATAGTAGCATGGATAAAACTACAAAACGTGCCCGATATTGTCTAGTATCTCTATTGCTCTTTTTGGTATATTCCCTTAACTCTTTTGATGATTTAGGGCATCTCGGAGTAATTACTTGCTGATACGTCACACGGGATTTCAGATATTTCATCGACTAACCCTCTATCGAGGAGCTTGCAGAAGAAATCGTAAGCAATGTGTTTCTTTTTTGAGTATTTTGGGAGCTTCAGGGCTTGTCTACTTGCGTCCGTAAACCCCCTACATTCATTGTACTTCTTCACTAGCTCTTGAAGCTTCGTGTCGTAGTCTGCTACCTTAATCTTTATCGCCTCAGCAAAGCCAATAAAATGAAGTAGGACAAAAAAATCAAATTTCGGGCGATTAACGACTAACCTGTACCCAGTCTTCTCGGCCGCGTCTCTAAGCCAACCTATATCTACGCAATCTTTATGCATCTTGTCGTAATCACAGATTATCCACTTCTCTATTTTATCCTCGTTTTCGTCGACCAGACTTAGGATGTCCGGGTTGAGGGGATCCGGATGGTACTTAGCATATTCAATAGCCTCGTCGGCCTTTTCGAAGATCTTCTTGTGTCCCGCGTTCCCGCCGAGCGGGACAGGAACGATCTGAAGACCCACATTATCTAATTGAGCAACGCTACCCGAAAAAACAGTCTTTAGCGCTCGAATATAGGCTGGTTCGCTATTATCTCCTTCGGTACATATTGCGATAACCAACATGCTAATCCCACCCTATGTTTGGAAGCGATCCGAAAAAGCCGGCATCGTATTTTTTCTCGAAACTTGCTTCGGTCGAGCGCACGCCCTTCATCTCCCCTATCACAGTTGCTTCTTGATGATTTTTCCCAAGAAGATAGATATTGTTCTTGCCGATATAATTCATCAGAAACTTACTATGCGTATTGATAATGAGCTGCGCTTTGCCCTTATTCCCTTTGAGCGAGTTGAATAGGCTAACGATAAAAAGACATTCTTTGGGGTGAAGATTTACTTCAAATTCGTCAATGTACAGTACTCGTCCCTTCTCGATAGTGTCGATAAGGGGGAAAGCAAGCTCGAACATCCGATTTGTACCGGTAGATTCTTGGCCACCCGGACCCATAGAGAATGGCATAGCAGCTACTACCCTGCCCTCAAGGTTGCGTACGGCATGGACGGTAGTTATCTTATACTTATGTCCGCTCTGTTGCATTTCTTTCACTACCTCGTCTCTGAAAGGCGAGTTTTTGAAGTCTTCGCCGGATATGCTGGCTCTCTCTACGGAGATATCCTGAATATAGAGGTCGGCTCGTTTAAGATAGCTCAATACCTTTTCTTTTACCTCCTGATTCTCTATTACCTTGTCTGCAGTGATATTAATCGGCTGCTGCCCAGCTAGGAGTTGGAAAGATTTTAGCCAGCCAAAAATCTCTTCAGCGATCTTATTATTTGTTTCGAAAGCCCGGGTCAAGACAAGCGCGTCGTCGCGAGTCTCTCTCAATAAAACTCTGGTGAACTTGAATTCTTTGAAGCGATCCTTAGGTATGGATTTTCTACTGAAGATGGTTTTATATAGAGCACCCCCTCCGAGCTCTTTTCGTTGCAGCTTCTCGTCTTCTACCTGGCCACCATAGACAGAGAACTGATATGAGAACGCATATTTGTCATTCTTGAATTCAGCGCTAAATACGGTGGGCTCCTTCCTGCCCGTTTCGTTCAAAAGAAATTGCTCGCCACCAAGTACCTTGCCCTCATGGAATCGGGTGGAGTAAAGGATAAAGTTACGGTAGAACACCATGGCCTTAAACAGGTTAGATTTACCAGAGCCGTTCGGACCAAAGATAGCAGTAACGTTTTTGTCGTCTTCGTTAAAGCTTATCTTTTGCTCCTCATAAAACGAACGGTAATTCCTCACACTAAAACTTAGCAGTCTCATTCTCTTCCTTTCCGCTTAAGATGATTGCCATTAAGCGTATTCTAGCACGGATTCGCTCCAAAGACAATACTTTTTGCGTATTTTGTACACTTTTTGCGTATTTTGGCGCAGTTTTTCCAAGAATAGCCCTGGCTGGAGGTTAAGTTGTGTCAGATTCGCAGGTCATGATGTCTTTCCTCTTTTGCAACTATACTGGCAGTCTTCCCTTTCAATAGGGGCTGTGCTATAATGAGGGAAATAATAAAGCTTAAGGATAGGAGCGAGAATGGACAAGACTGAGGACAAAATCGAAAAAGTGGAAGAAAAAATGAATTTGGAGCGCGAAGCGAGCGAAAGCAGGTCTGGAGCTGATGCAAGATATGTAGTGCATGAACAGTCGTTGCGCGGATTGCATGGCGCGTTGGTGTTCTTTATGATTTGTTTTGCGCTGATGGGCATGAGTTATATTATTGCGTTTTTCGGGGCGATGGCTGGCAATAATACTGCCAACACAATTAACGATTATTATGTTCACTCTGCCGCAAGCGGCACGTCTGCTACAGCGGTGGTCACGTATATCTTTACGCCGATTCTGGCAATTGCCGCAATCGCAACCACGGTTTTGATTGCGATGGAAAAGAGGATGGCAAAATTGGCTGCTTGGATAACTCTGGGGGTTTCGTTTATCTATACTACTATTACTGCGATTGTCGCTTATATCGAAGTTAAGGATGCGGCTTGCACTGGTGTGAGTTCTTACTACGCGATGACTCATTCGTCTTGTTCGAGCACTGCGGATGCTACGGCTTTGCCGATTTTGATTGGTGGGATTCTGGTTTCGCTAGTTGGCCACGGCTTGATTGCCCTGTACTTCCACTTGAGCAAGCGGGTCAAACAAACGCTTGTTAAGAAATAGCTTGCACTCTGCGCGGGTGCGTGCTTATGCTGGGGGGACTGTCGCGGAACCCATGCAGTAGAAACGCCGGCTCAGTCGATGAGTCGGCGCTTTGCTTGGAGCTTGGTGACAACTCAAGTAGCGCGCTTAGCCCCGGGGCGGTTCGCCAGTTGCGCCGTCGTCTTGGATGAGTTTTTTGGATTTGATTTCGTAGCGTTTGCCGGTGACGCTGGAGACCATGTAGTCTTCGCTGAGCAGGTTGACAAACATGCCGAGGTCGCGGTCGTCCATGATGATGATGGCGCCTTTTTCGTCGGTCATCAGCTCTAGGTTCATTTCGTCGGCGTATTCGAGCAGTTTTTCTTGAGCGATTTCGCCCACGGCCACGTCTTGGAGTTTTTCGATGAGGGGTTTTTTGTCCAGTAGTAGCTTTTCGAGTGTTAGGCCTTCCGGAAAGCTGAGTTGGTATTTTTCGGTGATTTCTTTGGCTTTGCTTTCGGCTAGTGCCGCAGATTGGTGGTCGTATTGGAAGAGTTTTTCGAACTTGCCCTGATCGAAGGCCACGATGGTTCCGTCGGCGATTAGGACCTGGTTGTCGGCCGGGATTTTGATACCCACGTCGGCAGAGAACGGCTCNNGCTAGCGCCCTTGAGCGCCTGGCCGGGGGCCAAGTGCTTGGCCATGTAGAAGAATTTTTGTTCGCCGCCAGCGCCGGAATCTTGGTATGTGAACCGCACCACGATGCCTTTGATGAGCCTAAAGCTGTGCTCGTCTTCTTTGAAATAGGTGATGTCGGCGTATTGTTTTTCAATCAGGTGGATTAGGGTTTCGGCCCGGCCGACTTTGTCCAACGCGATGCGGTAGATCACGCTGTCTTCGTCGTCGCCGTCGCCCAGGTCGCGAGCTTGCAGGCCGGTTTCTGCGCCGGAGTTGACGAATCCTATGGCATCTAGCAAGAACAGGGCCTTGATTTGGCCGTCCAGCCCTTCGTTGAACTTGACTTTGTATGGCGTGTAGTTTTTGTTGAACAAAAACAGTTCCGCCTTAACCTGGTTTTTGACTTCGTCCACTCGGTTCGCCCACAAAAACACATCGAACATTTTTACCTCCTAGTCGTTTATAGTGTATATGATACTCTTTCGGCACTTCCCTGTCAACGACCTAGTTTCTCCGAGTGCCCGTTTGCTATCCGACGGATGGACGGATATCGGCTCACCGCTGGAGTTATCGGCAAAAGTATGATATAATATAAGAGTGAGGGCAATATCGCCCGTGCACTTTAGCAGATGTTCACTGTGCCCAGGTATGAATTGCCAAAATATGATTACGGGAGGCAGTAAGATGAAGAAGTTAGTCGTAGCTCTAGTGACGGTAGCAATCGTTTTGTCCGCCGAATTGCCAGTTTATGCTGGTAATGTGTCCGAAAGAAAGATCGGCGAGTATCGTGATGGCTTCGCATTGGTCGAAGAGAAGTATTCCGCTGGTGCCTTTCTAGCCATGGAAATCAAACGATACTATTATCTGGACATGGCTGGACTCCGTGCTTTTAATGGCGCAGAGTTCTTTTGGGCGAATGACTTCAGCGAAGGACTAGCAGCAGTGTCCAACGGTAAATACGGCTATTTCATTAACACTCAGGGGGCGCAAGCATTCCCGTTGACGTTCATTTGGACCGATGGGAAATTCAATGGTGGAGTGTGTTATGTGCAACTCGATACTGGACAAGATTACGCGATCAACCAAAATGGAGACCTGCTTTTCGAGGTAGTATTCCCGGCCGCTCTTGGCGCGAAGGCTGAACTGGGCGACTTCCAAGACGGGCGCGCTGTGTTTCGATACCATAGCTATGTGGAGTCGTGGGGAAATAAAGGCACTTCCTATGAGGGTCTGTTTGGGTTCATCGGAAAAGACGGAAAGCTGCTGTTTGGCGCAAGTTATGCTGACGTTTTGTCATATTTTGACGCTAACGGCCAACCGCGTTTTGCCGAGCGCTCTGCCGAGTACTCGCAGTTTTTCGCCAACACCCAATCGCTGTATAGCGACGCGTTTCAGTTCAGCGAAGGCTACGCCGCCGTGCAAGAGTTGTTAACTAGCGATGGATCCAGGTCGTGGTATTTTATTGATTCTTGGGGCAGCCATGCATTCAACGGGGCAAGATTCGACTTGGTCTCGTCGTTTTCCGAGGGCTTAGCTAAGGTCGAGCTGGATGACTTATGGTACTACATTGATACTGGCGGCAATTTCGCCTTTGACGGTAGGTCCTTTAGGTTCGCTAGTTCATTCGAAAATGGCTGCGCACAGGTGGGCTTTGTCGGAGACCCGAGCTCATACTCTATTGACAAACACGGGAATATAAAGTGAACGGAAAGAACGCCGTCTTGATTATAGACGGCGTTTTCAACGCGGCGCGAAAAAGAAAACCGCCCGGGATATGGTGGGTCCCGAGCGGCGGTGCGATAAGTAGAGAGGTTGCTTATAAGTAGGCGACATGCAGTGTGCGCTTGAGCTCTCCGGCGGTTATTTCTACAACGCCCAACTGGAGGAAATCGACATGGATAAGGTCGTTGCTGTAGTATTTAACCCAAGATTCGACATCCGCCAAAAATTCGCCGTTCACGTCGGGGTTAATCTGGAATAAGTCGATTGCCAGGCCGGCGAATTGACGGTTGAGCGGGACCAAGAAAGTGTCTTTGGGGACGTTGTATAGGTGGGTTTCGCCGGAGTACTCGGTGCGCAGCACAGTGTCTTGCCCCGTCTTGAGCTTTTGCAGCTCATCCAAAAGCAGGTTTACCAGCCATTTGGCCACATAGCGCGCCTTGTAGCGGACGATATGCTTGATTTTGCGCTCGATTGCCAGCTGCTGCTTGAGTATGTCCGAATCGGCGCCGTCGGGGATGTCGTAGTCGAAATCATAACGGAAGTCTCGGTGATAGTAGTTATGCTTGACCGCCGACAGTATGATGACTCCTACCGATGATTCGACGGCCTCTAGCATTCTGTTCCAATGAAGTTCCTCGAATAGCCTTTTGTTGAGGGCTTGCATCTCCGGGTTTCTATCAAAGTCGGCGGACCAGAAGGTCAAGCGTCGTTTTGGTTCCAGGCTTCTGATCTGCGACGGTTCATCCATTGCCTGCAGATTATCAGCAATCACATTAAAAGCTTGCTGCACTACCGGCGTCACCTCTTCAAACTGCTTGCAGAACGCACCGAAGTCAAAAACCGGATTCTGGACGGGTGGCTTGTGGGGAGCTCGATGAATGATAAGACGTTGAAAGCTAATCATTTCACTGCTAATAAAACCACCATCAATTAGGTCGTTCATCGCAGCGATAAGCTCTTCGCATTGATAGCGGGTAAAGTGACGGCAGTCGACTACGACGTCTGCGAATTGAAACGAATCCCCAAGAGTTTTGAAGTTCACATAGTCGTTTTGGACCACATCAACAGCTTGATTCTTAGTTTGGATATCGCTCCAAACCTGGCCGAGCTGCTTGGCGCACTGCTCTACGCAGTGCTTGGCGAAGGCCGGGAGGTACTCTTTCCATAATCGGTTGCGCCTTTCTGCCTCGGCGAATAATTCGGCAAAGTCCTGCCGCGAGGGAGTTTCGGGGTTGCTGCGCATTAGTATCATGATGTAGTCGCCTGGTTGGTCACAGTCCNNGTCGTACATATAATTGAGCTTAATGTTGATTCCCGCCAAGCGTTTGACTTCGTTGAGCGTAGTTTTGAATCGTTTGTTACTCGGGGAATCGTCACCTTTTGTGGACTTGCGGAATCCGGCGAAAATTGGCTCCCGCTCTTTGACGACCAGGCGGCTATAAACCCTTTCGTAGAGCGTGTCGTAGATGGTTTTTACCCACTTTGCCGCTATTTCGGCAACGCGCTGCCTTTCTTTCTCCTCTGGGGTGATTTGCTGCTCTGCGGCGATTTCACTTGCCAGCCAGGCCATTTTGTCTTGGAGCGGCTTGTTCTGGGACGATGGCGACTGTGGCTGCGGTTTCTTTTTTGCCATGATTCATTGCACATCCTCTCTCTAATAAAAGTAAATTGCGCCCATCTTG
>DBCV01000036.1:0-8443 GCA_002293245.1 Candidatus Saccharibacteria bacterium UBA949
TACAGAGAATAGCAAAGGAGAGAGTGGTCAGGGGACTGGGATAATTGTATCTAAAGAAGGGTACATCTTGACTAATCGGCATGTGGCAGAGGGGGCAGCTAAACTTGCTGTGGAGCTAGACAATGGAGATTATTCGGAACAAGTACAATTCTTGGGAGTAGACCCATTGACTGANNNNGATTTGCCAGTTGCGACTCTTGGAGATAGCAGCAATAATAAAGTCGGAATGCCAGTATTGGCCATAGGATTTGCGAAAGGGACATATCCCAACACGGTGACGATGGGTATTGTTTCTGGCCTTTCACGACAGGTGACGGCTTATACCCAAACTGGCGAAGTATACGAGACTTTGACGGATTTGATTCAGACTGATGCAGCAATCAACCCGGGTAACTCAGGTGGAGCGCTTGTGAACGGAGTGGGAGAAGTGATCGGTATGAACACGGCTACTGACTCGGGAGCTCAAAATATTAGCTTCGCAGTACCTATTAATGCTGCGAAAGGCATGTTGAAGAATGTTTTGGAGAACGGTAAGGCAGAACGTGCTGATTTGGGATTGAGCTTTGCGCTGATTGACTCAAAGATGGCTTACGAAAAAGGCTTGCCAGTACGACACGGAGCCTTGGTAATGGGTGCGGCTGATGGTCAGAGCGGAGTATTCGCCAATGGTCCTGCGGCACAAGCTGGCCTCAAAGATGGAGATATTATCACTGCGGTAAACGGAACCGAGATTGGGGTGAAGGGTTCACTTCTGACTTTGGCGAGCGCTCACATGCCGGGCGAGACAATTTCTCTGAAGGTGCTAAGGGGTGAAGAGACGCTGACTATTAACCTGACACTGGGTGTATATACGAAGAAATAGGTTGAGAGATGGAAGACAAGAAAGGGGAGATCCTGCGAGCGCCTACGGCGCCGCAGGATGACAAAATGGCTACGGCGCCGCAGGATGACAAAGGGGCTACGGTATTGAATGGTGATAGCACGCACGAGGCCCCAAAGCGCTCTAAGAAAAACATTGTAATAATTGTCATTCTGGCAGTACTGTTGGTGTTACTGGTGGGGCTATCGATTTGGATGATTGTCCGCAAAGCTAATAATCAAAATTCGACGCACAACAATAACTCAGATGGCAGTACGGCTGTTGGTAAGCCAGACGCCGCGGGCAATTATACTGGAGAAGGCTATGCAGTAGCTGTTTTTGATAGTGGCATAAATAAGAACCATGAAGCTATGCGCGGAAAAGTAATCGATGAGATTTGCATTGATTTTGAGCCAGGGCATATAAATGCCTTTGGTATGCAGCCAGAGAGCATGTGTCCCAAAGGTGCTAAGCAAGTTGCTCAGAAGGGAGCCGTAAGAATATTTCGAGGTGAGGGCGTAGCTTCGGATTGCAGCCCGAGACTACAGCAGACTGAAGAAAATGTTTTCCGACAGCCATGTTTACATGGAACATCGATGNNGGATAATAGCAATGGATCCGAAAACCATTCACCCGCCTGCGGGTGAAATCAATATCGCCGGAACTGCTCCGGGGTCGAAGCTGATAGCTGTGCAGACCTATTCGTATATACCAGCATCGCGAGGGGCTTCTGAGGATTTCTTCCCTGATACGGAACTTGCAGTTGCCGGACTGGAATACATAGCTGAGAATCATGATAGTTTTGGAGTGCCGATTGCGAGTGTGAGTTTTTCGATTGGAACGGAAGAGTATAGCGCCGCCAGCGACGAACAGTGCCGCGAAGAGATAGCGGTAGCACCACAGGTTTCTTGGCAATACGATGCGTACAAGCAAGTATTTGCGAAGCTACGAAACTTGAAGATCGCGGCAGTAGTTGCGAATGGAAATGCTGGAGTAGCCATAGATGAGCAAATGGAAGTACAAAAAAATGAAGTAGAGTTCCCAGCGTGCATAGATGGGGCAATCGCGGTGGGTGCGGTAGATGATACGCTGAAGAATCTGGCGATTTATTCCGAAAATGGCCCCAATACTGCACTTTTGGCTCCGGGCGGGGATGGAAGCCAGGATACAATACACTCGATATGGTTTCCGGCTGGATATAATAACACGGACTACCGTGGATGGGCAGGGACTTCGGAAGCTGCGCCGTATGTGGCGGGAGCATTTGCGGTTTTGCGACAGAAATATCCAAATGCTGGCGTAGCACAGCTACTAAAGCTATTCCAAGACACAGGAACAATGGTGAACGATACGCGCGAAGGATTTACGGTAGGACCGAAACCGTTGATACAGATAGACGAGGCTTTGAAGAGAGGTTTGTAACGGCGTAATTACGCTTTTTGTATTCACGGCATGTAACGTGTACGTAGGTTTTCATTTGAAGAGTGTGTAGGATTCGTCGACGATGCTTTTGACGGTGTCGACGGGGACTTTACCGTCGAGGTTAATGCTGCTCCAGTGGATTTTGTTCATGTAGTAGCCAGGGACGATGTCGGGGTATTTGTCGCGGAGCATTTCGCTGAAGGAGGGTTCGAGTTTGAGAGTGAGGATGGGGCGATTGGTTTTATCGTTCCAGCCAAGATATGCGAACATTTTGCCGTTCTTGAGGTATTTGAAGGCTTGCCACGCGGGCTGAAATTCTTTTTCAACTTCTGGTAGGCTCAAAAAATGCTCATCAAGCCAATGGTATTGTTCCAAGAAGTCATTTGGTAGTGGCGCACTCATGTTTTCATTATACATGATGGAATAAGGATATAAATTAAAACCATAGAGTACGATTGGCGGAAGGTGCGAGATTCGAACTCGCGAGGCTATTAACCTGCCGGTTTTCAAGACCGGTACCATCAACCACTCGGTCAACCTTCCAAGGGGTATTATAGCATATTACTCGGCGTTGGTGTGGACGGCGGTGACGTCGTCGAGATCGTCGAGGGCATTTAGGAGCTTGAGGACTTTTTCGGAAGTCTCTTGGTCTGCGATGGGGACGAGGTTGTCCGGGACGTATTGCAGTTCGGCGGATTTGACGGTGATGCCGGTTTCGACTAACGCGGCGCGAACTTTCATCAGGTCTTTGTCGGCTGTGTAGATGGTGATCTCGTTGGACTCGGGGTCTTCGCTGGCGTCTTCGGCGCCAGCGTCGAGGACCTGTAGCAAAGTTTCCTCTCCGGAGCCTTCAATTATGATGATGCCCTTGCGTTTGAATTGAAACATGACGCTGCCGGCGTCGGCCAGACGGCCGCCGTTTTTGGTGAGCGCTGATTTAACTTCTGGCACAGTGCGGTTTTTGTTGTCGGTGGCGGTTTCGATAATAATGCCAATGCCGCCGGGGCCGTAGGCTTCGTAAGTATCTTCGGTTAAAGCGGCAGCGTTTTTGTCGGATACTCGGGCGATGGCTCGCTTGATGTTGTCGTTGGGCATATTAACGGCTTTGGCTTTTTCTATAGCTAGGGCCAGGTTGGGGTTAGTGGCCGGATCGGCTCCGCTGCGGGCAGCGATGGCGATTAGGTTGCCGATGTGCGTAAAAGCTGCGCCACGCTTGGCATCGACTATGGCCTTTTGGCGCTTGGTTGTTGCCCATTTACTATGACCTGACATATGCCATAATTCTAGCAAATTTGTGGTATAATGGCAATAGATATGATACGGGCCTGTGTTTTGTTTGGAGGTAATTCGACTGAGCGGGAAGTGTCGGTTTTGAGTGCGGAAAATGTTTCGGGCGGTTTGAATCGTGACAAGTACAACGTCAAGATGTTAGAAATTGCCGAAGACGGAAATGTGGGTTGGGTGAGGGAACTGATGGATTGGGGGCCGGATGTGGTGTTTCCTGCGCTGCATGGCGGCGCGGGCGAAAATGGCACGGTGCAAGGTATGCTGGAGGTTTTGGGACTGCCGTATGTGGGCAGCAAGGTTTTGGCTAGCGCAGTTTGTATGAACAAAAACATGGCAAAGGCCGTGTTGCGGGCGGCGGCAGTACGAGTGCCGCGGGGCGTTTTGCTGAAGTCAGAGATTGGCACAGTTGAGGCTGTAGCGCGCGCTATTGGTGGTTCTGGCGGTGGCTCCGGATTTCCGTTGGTGGTTAAGCCGAACAATGGGGGCTCAAGCGTAGGCGTGGAGATTGTGCAGAATGCGGAAGGCCTGAGGTTGGCGATTAAAAATGCGCTAAAGGTGGATAAAGAAGCTTTGGTGGAAGAGTTGATTTGCGGCAGAGAGTTGACGGTGGGGGTGGTGGAAACCCGAAAGGGCTTACAGGCGCTAGATGTGCTAGAGATTAAGCCCAAACGCAGTAGTTTCTTTGACTATAATGCTAAATACTCGGATGATGGGGCTGAGGAGTCAATTGCTGACCTGTCGGAAGACGCGACAAAAGCCGTTCAGAGGATCGCTGTGCGAGCTTTTAGTGCAGTTGGATGCGCTGGTTGCGCCAGGGTTGATATGATTTTGAGCGAATCCGGTGAAGTGTTCGTGTTGGAGATTAATACATTGCCAGGCCTGACAAAGCATAGCTTGATTCCCAAAGCCGCCGAGAGCCGTTGGAGCTTCGCCAACTTTTTGGATATGTTGATTGAATCGGAATTGTGGAGAGGTGGGGCAGGTGCGCAGAGTGTTTAATTCATTGATTCGGCGATGGTTGGAGCGCTTGGTGCGAGTGTATTTTAAGCGCAACCATCCGAAATTGGTGGTAGTCGTGGGATCGATCGGCAAGACTTCGACCAAGATGGCGATTGCCACGGTGCTTGCGGAGAGGTTTCGGGTGCGGGTGCAAGAGGGAAATATGAATGAGCAGACTGCGGTGCCGCTGGGAATCTTGGGGGTGAAGTATCCGGATTACCGAGAGGTGAGGAGTGTGGGGGCCTGGCTGCGGGTGTTGCGCAGAGCCAGACGAGTGGCGCGGCGCAAACGCGATGATGTGGATGTAATTATTCAAGAGCTGGGCACAGACCATCCGGGTGAGATTCCGCGGTTTGGCGAGTACCTGCGACCAGACATCGCGGTTGTGACGGCAATTACGCCGGAGCATATGGAGAACTTCAAGACTCTGGATGCTGTGGCGGTGGAGGAGTTGTCGGTTGGTGCATATTCGCGCAAATTGGTGGTAAATCAAGATGATATTCCAGAGAAGTATCGGGCAGACAAGAAACACGGGGTAGAGGCTTTGACTACTTTTGGCTTGGAGCGCGGGTATTTTCGGTTTAGGATCAAATCCGGTGCGCCACTTTCTGGTTACCAGGTGGAGCTCATCCGGCAGGGAACTGAGCAATTCTCTGCGCGAGTGGAGTTGGTGGGTGAGCATAACTTGAAATCGGCACTTGCGGCAGCGGTGGTTGGGGTTGAACTAGGAATGGATGCGAAAGAGATTGCTGCAGGGCTAGGGAAAGTGCGGGCGGTGGCTGGGCGGATGAATGTGCTACCCGGCAAAAAAGGCTCTGTTCTGCTGGACGACACTTACAATTCCAGTCCGGAGGCCGCGATGGCTGCGTTGAAGACGTTATATAGAATTGACGCTCCCCAGCGGATCGCTGTGGTGGGGCAGATGAATGAACTGGGCGATCGGTCGCCGGAGTATCACGGGCAGGTAGGTGAGTTTTTGGACGGCAAGAAAATAGACCTGGTGATTACCGAGGGCGAGATGGCGAATAAGTACTTAGCGGCGGCGGCGCGCAAAAGGGTTAAGCACGTTATTGAGACAAAAGATGCTCGGGAGGCAGGCGAGGCGGTGCTGGCGAATCTAAAGCCGGGAGCAGCCGTGCTGTTCAAGGGTTCGCAAAATGGCGTGTACCTGGAAGAAGCCGTGAAGATGTTGCTTAAAAATCCAGAAGACGTACAGAAACTGGTCCGCCAGAGCTCGGATTGGCGCGACAAAAAGGGCTTGTAATGAGGCTGAGCGTGGTGTATAATTACCTTAGTGTGGCTCTGTAGCTCAGTTGGTAGAGCAGAGGCCTGAAGAGCCTTGTGTCACTAGTTCGAGTCTAGTCGGAGCCACCAAATCGAGAAATGAGAAACAGCCCAAGCTAGTAGCTCGGGCTGTTTTGTTGTTCACTAAGAATTGCGCGGATGGCCAGGTCGTCCAGCTGTTTTTTAGCTGCTAACGTTTCTGCAAGCTTATCGACTAAAAGACAGTTTTGGGTAATAGCATTATCGGCATCGAGGCGGAGCCTCCGGATATAATTTCTAAAGCAGCTGATATTTTTCGCGCCCTCGAGCAACATAAACGCTATTCTGGCATGAAAATAGGCTTCAACGCTATCTCGTTCGCAGCCTACCCAAGATGGGCAAATGCCTGAGCTTTTGACAGCTAGCTGTCCGGCAAAGCAGATTTTGGTTTCGTTTTCATGATAAGCGATAGTGCTGTTTTTACTGCGGATCGATTGGTAGGTAGTTGTGCTGCCCCGTAGAACGTGCAGCTGCATTTTACTGACGTTGCAACCCAGTAAGTAGCACATCGTAGCGTGACCGGCCTCGTGTACTGCGGTCGATCGAATCGACTTTTTCCTAAAGCAGGAAAAGTATAGGTTGCCACTGATAGCTACTACCATCGCCACGATGATGGTTCCAGTGCTAAGTTCTCCGACAAAGTTTCTTGAAATGACTGCAATCAACACTAACATGGGGACCACTCCGGCGGCGGTGAATACAACCGTGGTGCGTAATCGGACTAGCGATGTCCTTAAGAAGCAATACAAACTAATGCTCACGAATTACCCCTACAATTCTTTGTGAATGGTAATATGCTAGGGTGCAAAATGCCCCCGACCTTACTTGTAGCACACATTACAAAAAAAGTCAATAGTGCATCTGTTTTTTCGCTATTTTCGTTGCAATAGTGATTTGATGGATACTTTTTTGTCGTATTCTAGGGCGCCGAATTTGAAGATACGAACGGCGAGGCGCATCAATACCACGATAAAGACCGCCATGAGGACCGCGCTGGCGGCGAATTCCCAGACCTCGAGATTGCCGAAGGCCATGCGCAGCGGGATGGCGATAGGTGCGGAGAAGGGGAACAGCGTGAGCGCGCGGGCCATCATATCGGGTGATGTGGCGATGAATGAGTTCATAAAGAAGAAGGGTAGGAACATTAGGATAATCACAACACCGAACATGCGGTTGGCGTCTTTGGCTGTGGGCATAAGTAGCCCCATGACCATAAGCAGCTCTGTGAGTAGGATAATACCCAGCACCAACACAGTTAAGCAGGCGGCTATTACGGGTACGGCCCAGTTGATTTGGTTGACGATTTCGCCAAGCGGAATGCCGAAAACTACTGCTCCTTGCATAGCAAAGCTGGCGATGATCACGGGTGCCAGCATAATGGTCACCTGCAAGAACCCGAGCGCAACGAGCGAAACCACCTTGCCCCAAATGAATGTGCTGGGCTCGACGGAGGTCAGCAGCATTTCCGTCACGCGGTTTTCTTTCTCTTCGGTCATGCTGGTGAGGTTTTGGTTGCCGAACATTACGATGAGAATATAGATGATGACCACCACGGCGAGCGGTAAGATAATGTCGGAAAGACTATTCTTTTCCTCCCCCTCCACAAAATTGATAGATTCGGTTTGTAGCGCTCCGGTCATGACGGCGATTTGATTGGCGCTGAGGTCTGCGCTGACTGATTCCAGCAAAAGGGCTTTTAGGCCGCCGGAAAAGTCTTCCATCAGCTTGGCGCTGTTGGTGTAAACCGTGATTTTTTCGGCGGTTAGGTCGGCGGGAATAAAGTAGAAAATATCCAGTTTGTCGGTGGTCACTTGCCCGATGCCCGTATCCCGGCTGTCGAGCACGGCCCAGCCATTTTGGGCGAGCTTGATGCCCGATTCGTTCAGGATGCCAATCCGTTTGTCGGCCAGGTCGGTTGCGGCCAGGTCTGGCTGCGAGTTGACGGTGGACAGAGCGATTACGCCAACGAGTAATACTGGCAAAATGAGTGCGGCGACCCAGAACGCTCGTTTTTTGATAGCACGAGTGATTTCGAACTTGACAATTGTACCTAATTTACTACTCACCGCTTTTTTCTCCATAAACTTTTACGAATACATCATCTAGGCTGCTCTCGCCAAACTTTTTCTTGACTTCGGCGACAGTGCCATAGGCTTTGGCCCGACCGTCTTTGAGCAGCAAGACCCTGTCGCAGGTCTTCTCGACTTCTTCCATGTTGTGCGAAATCATCAGGATGGTGGCGCCGCGCTGGTGTTCTGCGTTGATTAGGTCGCGGAGCAAGCGGCGGTTGACCGGGTCAAAACCTTTGGTGGGTTCGTCGAGAATAAGGATATCAGGTTGTCCCATGATAGTGACGCCCAGCTGAACTTTTTGTTGCTGGCCGCCGCTCAGGCTGCTGACTTTGGCCGTGGCCATATCCAGCAGGTCAACGCGGCGGAGGAAGTCGAGGATCCACTTGGTGCTATCCGTCACATTCTTCAGATCGGCAAAGTACTTCATTACGTCAAAGACGGTTTCTTTTTTGTAGAGACCACGTTCTTCGGGCAGGTAGCC
>DBCV01000036.1:8498-8667 GCA_002293245.1 Candidatus Saccharibacteria bacterium UBA949
GTGGTGGTTTTGCCGCTGCCGTTGCTGCCGAGGAAGCCAAAGAACTCACCGCGCTTGACCTCGAAATCCAGCCCGTTGACCACTGTTTTGCTGCCAAACTTCATGACGAGGTTTTTGACTGAGATGACGACTTCGTTGTTCATATATGTATTATATCAAAGGATTATGT
>DBCV01000019.1:0-7932 GCA_002293245.1 Candidatus Saccharibacteria bacterium UBA949
AGATTACGTAAGGATTCCGCCAATTCACCCAATTTAACTTTGCGCTCTTCATCTTTGAGCCGTACCGAGACTTCGCCGGCTTCTTCATCGCGCGGGCCAACCACCAGAATAGCCGGAATCTTCAAATTTACTGCTTCTTTGATTTTCTTTCCCAGTGACTCATTGCGATCATCCACCGAGTAGCGCAAGGTATTGCAAGATAAGGGTTGGTCCAAAACGACTGATTCCAACACTTCTCGCACCGAATCAACATATTTCGCAACTTTTTCGTTCAAGGTGACTACTCGCACCTGTTCCGGGGCACACCAAAACGGGAACCAACCTGCGGTGTGCTCGATGAAAACGCTCAGAAAACGTTCTATCGACCCAAGGGTTGCATGGTGAATCATGACTGGCATCTCTTTACCGCCATCTTCGCCAGTAAATTCCAATCCGAATCGCTCCGGCTGGACGAAATCCAACTGAATCGTCGCGACTTGATGCTCGCGCCCGAGTGCATCTTCGGCCATAAAATCGATTTTGGGGCCGTAAAACGCAGCCTCGCCTTCTGCCTCAAAAAAGTCCAGCTTATTTTCTGCCGCCGCCTCTTTGATTTGCCGCTGGGCCATTTTCCAGAGGTCCAAGGCTCCCAAATAGCCATCCGAATCATCGCGATACGACAACCGCGCGCGCATTTTATTCATACCAAAGGTCTTGTACAGCTCTTGCACGATACCGACTAGGCTTTTTATCTCACTTTTGATTTGCGACTTTCGGCAAAAAACATGGGAATCGTCCTGGGTGAGTGACCTGACCCGCGATAAGCCGCCCAGCTCGCCAGTTTTTTCGTCGCGGTAATCTGTGGTAGCTTCCATATAGCGAAGGGGCATCTCGCGGTAAGTGCGGGGTTTAGCGGCAAAGATCTGTGCGTGGTGGGGACAATTCATTGGCTTGAGCGCGAAAGTGTCACCATTAATCTGGCTCTTAATCATAAACAACTCTTCGCCAAACTTTGCAAAGTGACCAGAAGTTTTGTATAGATCCAGCTTAGTGATGTGGGGCGTCCAGACCTTACTAAAGCCTTTTCTCTCCCGAAGACTGAGCGAATAATCGGTTATCTTTTCGCGCAGGACAGTGCCGCGCGGGGTAAAAAGGGGCAGCCCGGAGCCAACCAGGTCGGAAAAGCTAAATAAATCCAGTTCCCGGCCGAGCTTGCGGTGATCGCGAGCTTTGGCTTCTTCTTGGTGGCGGAGAAATTCGTCCAAGGCGCTCCGGGATTCAAATGCGACGCCGTAGATTCGCTGCATCTGTTCGCGGGTCTCATCGCCGCGCCAATAAGCTCCGGCCAATTTAGTTAACTTAAAGGCTCCAACCTCGCCAGTTCGGGGAAGATGAGGACCCTTGCACAGGTCAACAAAATCGCCGATTCGGTAAAATGACAGGCCCTTCTTACCGATTTCTCCAGAATCTACCAACCCCTGTATCAACTCCGCCTTAAAGTCCTGGCGTTCACGTTTTGCCCAGTCCATTGCTTCGTCGGCGCTTAACCATACCTGTTCAATCGGTAAATTCGCGGTGATGGTTTTGCGCATGGCTTTTTCGATTTTTCCTAAGTCGGCCTCTGCGATCGTGCCGTCTGACAGACTGATGTCATAGTAAAACCCATTTTCGACCGCTGGTCCAGTACCGAATTTCACATCTGGGTACACCTTTGCCAGTGCCGCTGCCATAATATGGCTCAGGCTGTGCCGCATTGCTTCCAGTTTTTCATTTTTCATTTCAAAATTCCTCATTTAATTTAATAACTACTACTCGCTAATGGTAAAAAGAATATCAACCCCGAGGGGTCGTCGTCAGTTTTACCGTTAGTGTAATTATTAGATGCATAGCTGTATTGTAGCACATCTTGCAATCACAAACAATATGGTGTAGAATGGCTTGGGAGGATGGTTTTGTGGCGCTGAAAAGTCGCCCGACAAACGATTCCCTCTCAAGAGTATGGGTCGCTAGCTCAGTTGGCTAGAGCGCGTCTTTGACGTAGACGAGGTCAGGAGTTCGAGCCTCTTGCGACCCACCATAGAGTTTATAAAGTTAGATTTGTTTTGCACGGCAGCGTGGCGTATTCAGTATGTCGCGCTGTTTTGTTTAAATATTCTTTAAAGGCCCAAAGTAGTACAAGCCAAACATGATTATGAGTATCAGCAATATGATGTTCATTACTTTACTGGGGGCTTTGCGGACGAATTTGTCGAGTCGAGGAAATACAATTGTGAAAACCGTGGCTATCATGCCGAAACCGAGAGTGTTAATCAGGCAAATATGGCCATTCAGATTGAATGGTGCGCTGGAATAGTTCCAATAGGGATTGGCACCCCAGAAGCGAGTCATATATGCGGATGCCGAATATTCGACGATGGCGCAAACTAGGGTGCAAAACAGAAATCGTGCGAGCAGTTTCTGCCAAGCCTTCCATTTGGGCGCCCATTTACGTTCAACGACCTCAAGCACGCCGTCGGTTAGTATTATCAGTATGACCACGGCCGTACCGTAAATAGTGTAGGGTTCGAATGGGTTGCGCAGGATGGCCGTTGAGTGCACGCCACTAATAATCGTGACGACCGCTTCGAGTAGATGACCGAAGTAGGAAAAAACTAAGAAATACACCGCTAAATCGCGCAGAAACGTTTCGACCTGGCGGCCCCAGCGTTTTAGTTCGCGCCTTTTGCGGGCCGCTTCCCTTCTCGCCAACACTTCCGCAGATGGCTGCTTGGGTCTCCTGAGTGTTGTCGTTGCTGGTCTTGCCGTTTGTGTCTTACTGCTTTTTCTCCCACCCTTTTTCATTAGTTGATATCCCCATCAGAGGAAACCTTTTTGGTGGCTTTGTCGGTGACGTCAAACTTTTCCATATATAGCCCTAGGGCCAGTCTGGTTTGGGAGTAAAACGCGGCAGCGGACGAATAAAGAATGGAGGTAATGGGCATTAGGATCCATTGAAGGACCATCATCAGCGTCTTGGTTCTTTTGTAGTGCGCTGGGCGGGGGGGCAGAGTTTGGATAGACAGGATAATCGTGATAAACAGTCCGACCATTGCTACCATTTGTATGTTGCTGACGATAGCCGGCAGCTGATGAGCGATTAAACTACGGTTAGAAGTGGGGTTTAACACTAGTGGTACCCAGCCACCGAAGGCAACGATTAGCGCTATCGAAGCGAGAGTGATGTGGCTATCGATTAGGCGAACCAGTTTGGCCAGCCCATTAAAGAATGGCACGTTGCGGTTTTTACTAAAGATTTTTGTAGCGACGTAAGCAACGTCGGACGCCCCGTAGTCCCAGCGCCGGAGTTGGATAAACTGCGCCTTGAGAGTTTTCCAAAAGCTATAAGACAACACTGCGTCTTGGCAGACCGGAACGTGGATTGGCAGAACCGCATAATCACCTTCGAAATAGAAGTAGCTTCGCCAGTATTGGTGTCCGTCCTCAACAATCGTTCGTTTGCTCCAGAAGCCCATTTCTCGCAGAGCATCTAACGATTGGGAGTGGGAGGCGAAGTTCCGCAGACTATGTGGACGCATAGAACTGATGATGTTCCAAAAGGAATTACCTGTAGCTATGACCCTAATTGGGGCCGG
The DNA here is from genome assembly GCA_002293245.1 of Candidatus Saccharibacteria bacterium UBA949. GTDB lineage: Bacteria > Patescibacteriota > Saccharimonadia > Saccharimonadales > Saccharimonadaceae > UBA949. The sequence continues at coordinate 3,612 of DBCV01000019.1, forward strand.
CGCATCCCATATGTTGTTCGTAAACAGGGAGACGGGCTGGTATGCTAGATGCTTACGGTTTTCGTGTACTATATACTCGTATGTGACGTAGTCGAAATAGCTCTTGTGTGGGCGATTGTCGCTGTCAAGCGTGGTGACTATCACGTCGCTGGGCTTTATGCCCCGCTGTATAAAAAATTTATACAACTCTTCGCCGGCATAGGTGATGTTGGCACCCTTGCCGACAACTTCATTTTTCAGACCATCCGGGTGCTTGACTAAGATCAGCTCGGCAAAGTCGTTTTTGTATAAATTTTTTAGACAGCGGGCGTTGTACTCTATCTCCTCGCCACCACGCTCCTCATAAGCTATCACTAACACCATTCGTGTCTTATCGAACGTGGTATCTCGCACGCTCTCCACCGTTGGCTTTAGGGTATCCAGACTTTCGTTATAGGTGGCGATAATAACTGCATGCCAAACTTCGCTTGAATCGGGGAAGAAGCCTGGCTCCGCTGAAGATAGTCTGCGGAGATTTGAAACATGTTCGGCAAAGGCATAAGACTTTTCGCCGTCGTTTTTCAACTTTTCATGCCATTCGCCAGGAGACGAAAGTTGGTTGAGCCGGTTTTTCCAGTCTATTCGCTCGGCCCGTTTCATGACGTGGTTGCCGCCGATGGTTCTATAGGCGATCCCAGCTGCTTTAACTAGGGTCGTAATTATTATCAAGAGCATGTAGGCAGACCCGAGAACCGGATTGATAACAGATAGAACAATCAGTAGAATTACTGCGCCATAGCTGAGTAGTGCGGGCAAAACCTCAAAGAAACGATAAGAGGGCTTGCGCTTTCCGAGTGGCAGCTCCAAATCAATGGCGGGCACGGATCAGATTAACTCCTGATTGATACCGACCACATGCGAAAGAACGATTAGGCCGAGAATAGCTGAGAAAATGCTCAGGCCCAAGAAAAGCAGGGTTGCTCCCCTGCCCTTTTGGCTGTAGATTCGTACAGCTATCAGGTTATTTAGAAATGCCAAAACTACGCCAAATACTAGGAAAGCGATCATATAATACCAAGACTCGTTGTAATAGTTCTCGCCAAAACTTGCGTAACGATACCAAATTCGCAGATTACTGGGGTGGACACTGAGGACAGCTTGCCAAATCAACAGCGATGCAGAAATGAGCAATCCCGCCATAAACACAAAAATCAGCTTATCGGTAGCTGCGATCTGTTTCAAATTTGTTGTAAGTTTTTTCATATAATAATCCCACCTTTTCACATCTTTTGGAGCCGTTGACCGGGCTTGAACCGGTGACCTACGCTTTACGAAAGCGCCGCTCTACCAACTGAGCTACAACGGCAGAAACGGCAATGAAATCTTGGCGGGTCCAGCGGGATTTGAACCCGCGATCTCCTCCGTGACAGGGAGGCGTACTAGGCCACTGTACCATGAACCCATGCTGACATTATATTACATCTCACCCGGTAAAGTCAAGGCTTCCACTCATTTTGAGTATAGGCTTGATGTAGATTCGCCACCGTCGACAGAGTATATGCCTCCCGTAACGAATTCTGCTTTGGCCGAGGCCAAGAACGTGACTACATTTGCGACGTCTATTGGTTTACCGATCCGCTTCATAGGATTCAGGTCAGCATACGCTTTCATCTCATCGTCGCTCGTGAGAGAGTTTCGTAGAAGGGGCGTATCGATTGGACCGGGTAAAACTACGTTTACTCTGATCCCTTCAGAGGCTAGCTGCTGGGCTAATACTTTTGTAAGCATGATAATTCCTGCCTTAGTCGCACAATAAGCTGGCGATGAAAGTTCGGGAGCTATACCTAAACCAGACGAAATATTTATGATGCTGCCCTGCGCCTTTCTCACCAATGGTAGGGCATTTTTTATAACTAAGTAAGTCCCCTTTAGATTGGTGTCAACGATAAAATCTAACTCTTCCTTTGTAGTTTCTTCCACATATTTCTGAATATAGACCCCGGCGCAGTTGACTAGCACGTCGATGGCTTCAAATTCGCCAAGGGCATTTCGAATCTGCTGTTCATCGCGAATATCTACGTGGCAATACTTTGGACCGCTGGAACTTAGTGGCTTGACATCCAAAACAAAAACTTCGGCGCCGAAACCGCTGAATTCGTCACAAATGGCTTGGCCAATCCCACTGCTTCCACCCGTAACAACCACTATTTTGTTTCTGAATTCCATTGCGTTGACTCCATTATATTTTTGGTGCGGGCACGGAGAGTCGGACTCCGATCTCGTGCTTGGGAAGCACGCATAATAGCCGTTATACGATGCCCGCTCAGTTAGACCACCGCAGGGTTATTCTACCACACTTTCGTTTTCGGATGCAAACGGGCCAATGTATTCTTTGACTTTGCCCTGCTCTTTTAATTCCTTTCGTTGAGTGGCGAGCTCGGAGAATGGCACTTTTAGCGAAACATACTCGACCCGATCTTCTGACTTATCGAGAGTCTTGACTATGTAATACCCGTCGCCAGCGCGGCTGAGAAAAGGTTCGGAGACGGCATCGACAGATTGCGCAAAAGCTGCGGAAGCTCGACCGCCGTCCAGATTGCGGTTGCTTACCAGTCCGCCGGAAGTTTCGGGTAGGACCGAGCCGCCCGCAAAGCCGAGATCTGCCAAGCCATTAAAGGTATCATCGAAACCTCGCTCAGAAATTGAGGATTGCAGTTTTTTAAGCGTTTCCGCGGCCCTGGTGTCGATCTTTGCTTGAACTTCTTGCCGAATTAATGGCAGCTCGATAAACAAACGTTCGTATTCCGAACGCGAGAAGCCGTAATTATTGTGTATGGTTTGCAGGAATTGCTCTTCGGTTAGCTCTTTTTCGCCGCTGCGCCTATGCTCATTGAAAACCTCGTCAATCTGTTCAGAAGAGATAAATATATCGTTTTCTTTGGCCAGTTTGAGGGCAAAAGAGTTCAAAATAGCGTTGTTTAATGCCTCGCGCTTGTAGTAATCCAGCCTGCGCTGATTGTCTTCGGTGTTTTCGAGTTTGCCTTCTAGCTGCTCGATAGCCATGACGCTGCTGCGATATTGCATGAGATAATCCGAGAAACGAACGTTGTAGCCATCCACATTAGCCACCGGGAGTGGCAAAACTTGAGTGACCCGGTACAGAATATCGCCCGTATCCTGCCATCTGTAAAGCCCCATATAAGTAAAGCCGGTGAGTGCAACCAGCGCAAGGACGCTGATGACTATGGCGTTAATTACTACTTTGTGCTTGGCATATTGAATAGGATACTTAAACTTGCGGCCGGTGGCCAAAGCTTCTTCGCGGATTTCTTCTAATTTGTTTTCATCCGCTTTACCGACCTCCGCTGCAACCAACTTGATGTCTTTGGGCTGATCTTTCTTTTTGCGAAATTTTACCATTTAGTCTTTATTCTCCAATTTATGTGCGGACCTATCTGCGCTACTCGCTTTGTCCACAACCCCTTGAAGTTCATTATACACCATTTCGGGGTCGGAAACGAAACTGATTCTAAGGTCGCCGACATATGTACGGATCATCATGGTGCCGTATTTGAAGATATCACCGAACAATCCCGGAACTTCATAGCTGATGCTTTCGATACTGGACAACTGAACATCGACAACGGTTTTCTTGAACAATCCCTGTTGGCCAACTTGGCGAAGACGCTGATTGGTTAATACGTAAACCGAAAAATGACGGAGGACTAGTCGGTAAATGAGATTCAGGGTGCTTATGAATAGCAATGCACCAGAAGCGCCCCAGACCCACGGTTGGCCGTTTAGGAGAACTACCAACGCTACTCCGATCGCGATTGACAAAACAAACAGTATCCAGGCTTTGCGCACCACCGCCATGCTCCGGCGAAAAACCAAGACCACCCTCTCTCCTGCCCTCTGCCCCGGAAATTGCGTTTTTTCTCCACTCATCTTGATTTTATTATATCACAAAAGTATAATGGTATGTATTCGCCCCGGTAGCTCAATGGATAGAGCAGTTCCGTCCTAAGGAAAAGGTTGTGTGTTCGACTCACGCCCGGGGTACCAGAAGGACTTTTGCAGATTAGTTTTTGGCTTGGTATTGACTTTTTAGCGCGAGTGTGACACAATTGATTCATTGAGGGGCTGCCTTGCGGTTCCCTTGGTGGAAATGCACTTTACAAAGAAAAGGGTGAGTTTTGTGGCAAATGATGGGGCTATCAGAGGTATACGGTTTGAGCCCGGATTGGGCGTGACGAAGAATGGCTTTCGGAAAGGAGTGAAAGCATACGCTAAGATCGCAGAGGCGTTGGGTATGGACTCAGACGACCATAGCCGGTTTTTA
>DBCV01000019.1:7951-39360 GCA_002293245.1 Candidatus Saccharibacteria bacterium UBA949
CAACTGTGCCGAGGAGATGATCGCCATAATGCACAAGAACCCCGACATTGAAGTCTTGGGTTTTACGAAGCCGGGCGAAGTGAAGCATCACTGGGCGGGAGGCACATGGCTGCCATCGCATAAAAGCTGGGAGAAGATCGGGCTGTTGAAATCTGCCCAGAGGCTANNCTATATTTGGTCAACTCGGGCGCTCCGGAATGGTTAGATGTGGTTTTGGTCTGCGCTTTCGCGTGGGGCTTGAACCGCAAGATGCCGGACTGGGGATTGGAAATCATTAAACGCGCGCCCTCATACTATACCAAGGCGATGAAAGCCGCCTCGGCATTACTCGCGCGCCCCGGACACAAGGCGTCTATTGACTGGTCGGGGATTAAGAACAGCCAAGAGTTGGGGAAATAATACATTTCCCATTAAGGCCCAGCGGGTTGACCTGCTGGGCAAGTTTTTTTCGTTTGGGTGACGATGACTCAATAAAGACTGTCTGGGCTGATGACGGAAAAAGCTGAATTTCCGTATTGCTCAACCCACTGCGCGGATTTCTAGAGAATAAAAATTGTTTATAACCGTGTTCCGCATGCCGACGGTTATGGTTTATTATCGCGTATATTTTTCGTCTAGCTTGTTGTAATCAAATAGTTCCTCGGCAGCAAACCAAAGCGCAACTTCTTCTTTGGCCTCTTCGGCATTGCCAGAGGCGTGGATAAGATTTGGTACTCCTGAGTGTTTGCTGTCGGCATAGCCAAAGGAAATGTGCGAGAAATCGCCGCGAATTGTGCCCATGTCTGCACCTTTCGGCTCGGTAGGCCCGACGATTTTGCGGATAACTTCCACGGCTTCGACGCCCTCGAAAACTACAGCGATAACGGGGCCCGTCATGATATAATCCACGACGTAGTTAAACGCTTTTTCGCCCCGGCGGGAAATCATCTTGCCGATTGTTTCGTAATGGCTCTGGTAATGCTCTTTGGTGGGTTGAACCATTTTCATGCCAATCATCTTGAGGCCAACGCGCTCGAATCGAGTTAGGATTTCCCCGACGATACCCCGTTGTACCGCGTCGGGCTTAAAAACTACTAGAGACCTCTGTACTAAACTTTTTTCTTCCGCCATTGCTCCTCCTTGCCTTTCATTTTCGCCAATTATAGCATACAATATAATTATATGTATATATCTGAGCTGATTACCGATTTCGTGGANNCTCTTCTCCCATATCCTCTCCTTCGTTTACTTTTAATCATTATACCATTTGTGATGTATAATGAGAGCATGTATGTATCTGATTTGATTGCAGATTTCACTGAGCATCTGGAGGTAGAAAAAAACCGTAGCGTAAAGACGGCGGAAAATTACGCTCTTTATCTCGGCCGAGCAGTTGAATTTGATGGCGATAAGAAGCCGGAGGAGTTGACGGCCGACTGGTTGCGAAAATACCGTTTGTGGCTAAACCGCTACAAAAATGAACAGCTAGATGACTTGCAATCGGTCACCCAGAGCTATCACCTGATAGCTTTACGCGGGTTTTTAAAATACTTGAGCCGGCGCGGGATAAGGTCGCTGGATCCGAGCCTGGTTGAATTGCCGAGGACCGTCAGAAAGCAGGTGTCATTCTTGCATTATGACGAGATCGAGAGCATATTGGAAGCGATTTCAACGGATGACGAAGTGGGCATGCGCGACGCGGCAATTATAGAGCTGCTCTTCTCGTCTGGGCTGCGGGTGTCGGAGCTGGTGGGGCTAAACAGGGATTCAATCAATCTGGAAAAGCGAGAGTTTACCGTGAGAGGTAAAGGCAGCAAAGATCGGCCGATTTTTATTAGTAAGGCGGCGGCGGCGAAAATTGCCGAGTACTTGGAGTCGAGGTCTGACAACCTGACCCCCCTGTTCCTTAATTATAGCAAAAACTCTGGCGAAGTACAAACTGACGGCAATTATCGCCGCCTGACCCCTCGAAGCATCGAGCGTATTGTCAAGAAATACGCAAAGTTGGCGGGCATTACTAAGCAGGTTTCGCCGCACACGATGCGCCACTCTTTTGCCACGGATCTACTTATGAACGGCGCCGACTTGCGCGCAGTACAAGATCTGTTGGGCCACGCTAACATCTCTACTACCCAAATCTATACGCATATCACAGATCGCCATCTGCGCGAAGTACATGAAAAATTCCACAGCGATTGAGTTCGAAATATTTGCATATTTGGGAGACGTTATATATAATGGTTATAACCATAACAATTAAGGAGGGTAAAATGGACAGGATGGGCAGAAGAGAAAAATACGAAGACGAGGAAGAGGGTTTTGGTCGAGACGGGGAGAGAAGGGATGGGCGCCGAACTCGAGATGATAATCGCGATCATGAAGTAGTCGAGAAAAATATCTACCTTCGCTGGAAGGTCGCGGCGATCGTGTTTGCGATTCTTACGATGGTTGCCATAGGCTTTATCGTATTTTTCGGTCTAAAATCACGGGATGGTAGTACGGAAAGCGGAGGCTCGGATGCTACTCCAACCGCAACGGTTTCGCCGAGCGCGACCGTCAGCCCTAGCGCAAGTGCGACAACACCCGACTCTTCGGATGCTAACCCCGGTCAAAACCAGGGTGGTTATATGACAATCACTCAGTGGAACGTTAAATTCCAAATTCCGGCTGGATTTGCGGATGTAGCGTATCAAATGAGACTTAGTGAGCCGACAATCACTGATATAACTGGGTCTTACACGGCGGCCAGCACTAATACGACTATCACTTTCCCGGATTCCAGCCACGCTTCGGGAACACCAATGAATGCGGGTGTCGTGCCGGGATTCATTAGTATCGTAAGGATGCCGGTCAATAACGATACAAATGCCAGCTGCACAACTAACTGTCCAACAAAGGTCGGAACAATTGACGGCTTTAACTACTACGCTAGCCGCTATCAGTGGGAAACTGATGTGAGCGCAGCAGAAACGGCCGCAAAAGATGCAGCAGACCAGGCTCTGATCGCCTCCCTAGAGCAAACTCTATCTACCGCAGAGTAGCCTAGCGTTTGCCAACAAAACAAAATGTTGCCTCAAGCCGGGGCAACATTTTATCTGGATAGTCTTAAATCTGTTCAACACCGCCCATATAGTTCCGCAATACTTCTGGGATCGTGACGTGCCCATCAGGGGTTTGATAGTTTTCAACGATAGCGATCATTGTTCGCCCCAGAGCAAAAGCCGTGGCATCATTCGTATGCACCAACTCAACTTTGCCGTTAGCCCGTCGCACTCGAGTTTTTAGCCGTCTGGCCTGATAGTCCGTCATGTAATCCGCCGTGTGGGTCTCGCGGTACTTCCCTTGTCCCGGCAGCCAGACTTCCATATCGACCCCACGAGCATTCGGCTTGCCGATGTCAAAGGTGCATTTTAGCAGCACTCGGTAGGGCATTTTTAGCTGTTCGATCAGGTATTTTTGAATGGCAACTAGCAGTAGATGTTCGTTGAAGCCGTCTTCAGGGGTAGTCAGGCTCTCCATTTCTAGCTTGTCAAACTGATGCACTCGGAAAATACCTTCCATGTCCTTGCCGTATGTCCCAGCTTCTTGGCGGAAGCTAGTAGCAAAGCCGAGCATGCGGAGCGGCAGGTCTTTTTCTTCAAGGATTTCGCCAGCGTACATGGACCCTAAGACGTGTTCGGCTGAACCCTGCAGCCATAGCTCTTCCGCTTCAATTTTGTACCGATCTTCGCGTGGCTCCAGCCTATCCATTGCATCGTACATATCCGTCTTGATCATGAGGGGAGGAAGAACTGGCACAAACGGTCGCTCGTTTACCTTACCGGTTAGCCCGGCTGATGCAATAATCTCCGTCATTTTACTCTCGGAGGTCAAGGTATCAATTACAAATTGAATGATTGTCATTTCTAGTTTGACTAAGTCCCCTTTGAGATATGCGAACCTAGCACCGGCGACCTTGGCGGCCCTCTCTTTGTCTATCCAGCCTTTTTCCGTGCCGATTTCATAGTGGTTTTTGCCGGTTTTTGTTGCTTCTCCAACGATTTCTGCCACTGTGTTCTCGTCTTCGCTAGAACCTACCGGCACGTCTGACCATGGCACATTGGGGATGGCCTTGAGTAAGCTAGAAAGCCTTTGTTCGATGTTTTTTAATTCATCTTCTAGTTCGCCGATTCTAACCTTCAACTCTTTGCCTCGGGCAATATTCGCTTCGCTGGGTCTGCCTTTGGTTCTCTTGGTTTCTTCTGCCAGCTTGTTCCTTTCGGCCTGTAGAGTTTCCAGTTCGCCCAGAATCTCACGTCGCTCAGCGTCTGTCTTGAGCGTGCTATCTACGTCAACTTTGTAACCCTTCTGTTCTGAAAACTCTTTGACTCGTTCGGCGTTTTTTCTAATGTAATTGATATCTAACATGGCTTTCTCCTAATATGTCGTATAAATTATTTGTTCAATTGTCTATATGCTTCTCTCGTTAAGTCGGCTCTTCAGCCTATAATCTCAGCTTCCTCGGCGTCCGCCGACCGGGACGACGACTTGGAGCTTGATCGCGTCGATGTATCTGCACGCCTAGTGGTTGAGTCCGCCTTCACCGGCATAACCATCCAAAGAACAAGATAAATGACCAGGACTGGCGCGAAAGCTGTAAAAATCCAAATTATCACNNCCCAAACCCCAGCCAGTCCAACTGGAGAAGCCGGCAACCACTCCAGCTATTGCCGCTCGTTTCGGATTGCGATATATCCCGCGGCGCGCGAACCATTGTCCTGCATTTTGCGCAGCGTTCTTATTCTTTTGCATGGCTTTATTATATCATATCTGTCCAAAAAATGATTTTGCTTGTGGTATAATGAGTATATGGACAAGAGGCTAAAGGAATACATACGTTATATCGACTACGAGTCGGACAAGCTTTCTCAAACGAAAGATAAAGGGGATGAGTACTACCATAAACTCAAAAGGATAGCGGCGCACCACAGGTTGGCCGTTAAGAATTTCCAACATGAAAGGTTGGTTCATCTTTTTGTCACTTTATTCTTCGGCGGTGCATTTATCACCATTTTTCTCTTTTACTTGGGGCAGCAGGACATGCCACAGGTTCTGCATACACCGCTCGTGATTATTATAGGCATGCTGGGCATTACCACAGTCTTCTATATTCACCATTATTATAGGCTGGAGAATGGCGTGCAACGATTGTATCAATACAGCAAAAAACTATTTGAACTATCTAAGTGATGGCGATGCGCTTAGGCGGTGACTAACCCCAAAACCCGCGCCTTTTTTCTCGGGTTTCTTCCGCACCTCCAAATTCTTTAAGCAAGTCTCTTTGGTGGCGGCTAAGGTTTTCGGGCGTTCTGACTCGAACAGTAATTATTTGTGCGCCACGCACGTCCGGACGGTTTAGATGGGGTACTCCGTGGCCAGAGAGCTTAAAGTCTTTGCCGCTTTGAGTCCCGGCTGGGATCTTCATTACCACTGGGCCATCGACGGTATCTACTTCTAACTCCGTGCCTAGGGCGGCGTCAACCATGTCCACTGTTTCTTCGCTTAGGATTAAGTCACCTTCACGAGTGAATTTTTTGTGGGCTTTAACCCGAATATGTGCGAACAGGTCGCCCTTTTCACCGCCGCCACGCACAGCTTCCCCTTTATCACGCAATCTAATCGTTGCCCCGTCATCAATTCCGGCGGGGACTTTGAGTTTAAACTCCTGCTTTTCGCGCTGCAAGCCACTACCATGACAAACGGCGCATTCTTTTTCTGGTACTTTTCCGCGACCATCGCAGGTTGGGCAAACTTCGGTTTGCTGGATTTGGCCGAAGAGGGTGTTTACCACTTTATTCACCTGCCCAGAGCCTTTGCAAGTTGGACAAGTTTTCATACCGTAGCCCGGTTCGGCGCCGGTGCCATGGCAATGGCGGCATTTGTCATCAAGTGTTATGCTGATCTCCTTTTCTGTGCCGAAAATCGCTTCCTCGAAAGAAAGTGTGACGTTTACCTCGACGTCGCGCCCGCGGACGGGTTGAGTACGACTGCGCCGACCACTGCCAAAACCGAATAAGTCCCCGAAAATGTCGCCGAAATCTCCGCCACCGAAGTCAAATCGAACGCCTTGACCACCAGCCGCCCCTGCGAAAGGACCGCCAGAGAAACCCCCGGCACCGGCTCCGCTGGTGCCGGCACCAACCCCAGCATGCCCAAACTGATCATAGCGTGCGCGCTTTTGCTTGTCTTTCAGGACTTCGTAGGCTTCGTTTATCTCCTTAAACCTTGCCTCATCACCCCCCTCCTTGTCGGGGTGATACTTGACCGCTAGCTTGCGAAACGCTTTTTTTACTTCATCATCACTGGCCGTCTTCCCGACTCCTAGAACCTCATAGTAATCTCTTTTTGCGCTACTCATATTATGCAATTATACCACGTAACGCCCTAAAATAGCAAACTATGGCGTAGAGTGCTAGATTTTATGTGTGAAGCTACGGAACTATTGTTGAATGTAATACGTGAGCTCGGAGATTAGTGGAAACCTGGTACCCCGCCACATCTCTTGCATGACGCCATCGTTAGTTAGGGCTATCAACGTGGGGTATTCTACGATATCGTAGGTCCTGGCTAAGCTATCGCCGTCTTTGGTGTCGGGATTAACCTCCTCGATTTTATACCCACCTGTTGCGCGTCCAAAATCATGCAGAAAATCCGTGACGGCCCTTGTATAGTCTTCGCCATCACGGTAAATCATTATAATCCTCACTTTGACCTCCTTCGTATGTCGCGCAATATCTGTTCAAATTCATCAATACTCTTGAATCTCAAAAAAACACTAGCAAACCGCACATACGCCACCTCATTAACGTCTGCCAGTACTTCTAAGACTTTTTGACCGATAAACTCAGAAGTGACTTCGTTCCTATCTGCCCTATATATCATGTCTTCAACTTGACTGACTACCGCTTCCACCTCGGAGTCGCTGTTAAAAAACTTACCAACTGATTTACGAGTAGAATCAAGCAGCTTAGATTGATCAAATAGTTCACGGCTTCCACTACGCTTAACCACCATTACCGGTGGTCGTTCAATCCGTTCGTAAGTCGTGAAACGGTATTTGCCGTCCAAAGTCTCGCGTCGCCGGCGAATCGTGTCGCCATCACCCAGCTCTCGGGATTCTACAACTCGGCTGTCGCCGATTTTATACCCACTCAACATACCCAAGGGCTACTCCCTGTTCTCAGATTTATTCTTGAATCCAAACACTCCCCCGCCCGACCTCCGGCGGCGACGCAAAAAGGCCGGTATATCTTGTTCATCATCGTTACTCGATTCAGCCTTTTTCTCGTTAGAGACAGCCCAGATGTCGCGCGGATTGTCGGAAGTAAATGTATTACTAGCCGGGCGCGGCTCAGACTGAGTTGGACGCTGCTCCCTGACCTCTCTCACCTCTTCGCGAGCTGGGGCTTTTACGTAGTCGTTCTTGTGCTCAAGATTCATATCTACAGATTGCACGGCTTCACTTTCCCGCTTCTCCTGTTGCTTATCGGCTGGTTTCTCTTTGGGCTCATCGTCTAGGGGCGGCAATGTATTTCCGCCATAGGCTGAGTCAAAGCCAGTTGCCACTACAGTAATTATCAACTCGTCTTCTAGCTCTGGTCGCAAGGTTGCCCCGAAGATGATGTTGGCATCTGGACTTACAGCACTGGTAATCACTTCTGCCGCTTCTTGGATTTCGCTCATACTCATATCGTAACCGCCGGCTACGTTGAACAATACGCCCTTGGCACCATCGATTGAAACCTCGATGAGCGGCGACTCTATTGCCTGTTGTGCAGCAGCAACTGCGCGGCCCTCGCCACCGGCACGGCCAATTCCCATTAGCGCCGAGCCAGCGTTCTTCATGATAGCTTTGACGTCAGCAAAGTCCAAGTTAATTAAGCCATGTTCGGTTATTAGTTCGGAGATGCCCTGCACGCCTTGACGCAGAACGTCGTCGGCAATCTTAAACGTTTCTAATAGAGGTGTACGAGGGTCAATAGTTTGCAACAAGCGATCGTTTGGGATGGTAATCAGAGTATCCACCTCTCGCGACATTTTGGCGATTGCCCACTCCGCATTGCGCTTGCGGGTGGCTCCCTCGAAAGTAAATGGTCGAGTTGCCACGCCAACTGTCATAACTCCGGCTTTCTTAGCTTCTTCGGCCACGATGTATCCAGCGCCGGATCCAGTGCCGCCACCGGCACCAAGCGTAATAAAGGCCATGTCAGCACCCTCAATTGCTTTTCTGATCTCTTCACGGGATTCTTCGGCCGCTGTTTGCCCGACAGTAGGGTCAGCTCCTGCGCCTAAACCGCCTGTCGTATCACGGCCCAGATGCACCTTGACGTCCGCCTTGGAATTATGCAGCGCCTGTGCATCTGTATTCATTACTATAAATTCCACCCCGGTTAGACCGGCATCTTTCATCCGGTTAACTGCTGACCCACCAGCGCCCCCGACCCCGACCACCTTTATCCGCGCAAAGGCTTCTACTTCACTAGGTTTTACTTCTGGCATATTTACACTCCTCGTCTAATCATATTTTTATTTTATCAGTCGTCCACTACAATGTCAACAGAAAAGTCGGCAAATGCCTCTCGTTTTTCAAGAGGCGTTTGCTGGCGACAAAACCGTTTATACGTCTTCGCAGTAAATCGAGTTACTACTCTCAAGGGTCGTGAAAACGGCGGCCTGGTTATTACTGGCGGCTCGCGTGAATTCTCCGCCTTCGATCGTAGGGCACACCCCACGACGCATTACCCGAATTGTGGTTGTGGGATCTGCCGCATCACCGGGAACCGCCTGGAAGTCTATGACCTGCACGAGTGTGATATCACCTGATAGTTCGTTCAAGTAGTTGCAAAAACCGTTACCTGCAAACGTACCATCCCCGTTGCCATCACAACTGACGATAGCAGGAGCCTGGCCACGGTTGTTTGTGCGAAAAGTGGTGACTGCGGCTCCGGCTATACCTATGTCGTTACGGCGTTGGGTATCCCTTTGGCTCCGCTGGAGCGCAGGCAGCGCTAAGAAAACCATCATAAATATCAAGCCGGCGATAGCGAGCACCAACACGACCTCGATAATCGTAAAGCCTTTTTTATCATTTATTTGCTTCATTGTTTTTATTCCCTTTCTGTTCTTTCTGGATTATATTCTTGTCTTATTATATTTTAGCTTATGATTATTCGGATGTCAAGCATTTTACCTAAAGTTTTTATAATGCACCCCCATACGAGTTGGCGCACTGATTGTCGCGGTTGATAGCTTTTCCAGGTGCATAGAGGAAGTTCTTGCAAATCGTTGCACCAGCATTATTGATGATTTCCGCGGCAAATTCCGGATAAGGGAAATACGTATCAACTAACTCCACTCGCGATAATACCCGACGGTAGAGATCGGATGCGCGACCAGTCGAATCCACTTCCGGCTGAACCATATTGAACGGTAGGCGCTTACCAGCAGCATCAAAGGCTTCGACGCCAAAGCTGGCCGATTGACCGTAATATGTGGATAGCCGCACAAAGGTGTTCGCGTTGTTGCGCTGACCACCTACTGGGTCCGGTAGGTTAATACGAACTGCACAAGAATAACCGTTTTCGCCACCGCTGAAGCTTTGACTGCATTTAACTGGCAGAGGATTATACCCTTCTGGCGGAGTGTCATACGGTTGGCTGTTGCCAACAGCTGACCCCGACTTGGCTACGATATCCGCGCCGATTGCTTCGTTCAAGCTATATCTGCCGTTACTGGTCGGATAAAGCATCAGAGCAGCTTTATCAGTCTGGCTGCCGTTGCCGGAGTCTAACTGCCCTAAGTTGAAGTTCCCGGCGGTTTGCATAAGCTGAAAACGTAGGACCGGGGGAGAGTTGACGGCCCAGTTGTTGTTTAACGGAAAAGCGCTTTGCTCCCCGCCCCAGGTTCGCAAGGCACCTGTGTTGGACGCTCCGCCGATGTCTTCCGTCCTGAACCAGCGGACGACAATATGGTTGATATTTACATTTGTATTGGCCGTTCCGGCATCGTTAATCTCGGCTACACGAAGCGGGATGATTTTTGACGAACGGTTGTCAGCCAGATAACCCAGATAATCGTTAGTATTCGGATGGACAATCACACAAGTATAGGCTTGCTGGAGGTCGTTTTCGGAATCTGCACCACCGGCATCAAGCGGCTGACCGCTATCGCCGCCAGCGCCACTGCCATAAAGGGCCCGAGCTACCGAGTCGCAGTTGCCGGCTTTGATTTCGCTGACTATGTTTTCGCACGAGGCGCCCTCGATAATGCCGCTTGCGCCGGTGCTGCCCTTGCTGAGGCAGTCTTGGTAAGCCATGGTTGCCCGCTTAGCGTCTTCCACGCCGGCCAGTGCTGAATCATAGGCAGACTGTGCCAGATCTTGATCGGATGCGGACTGCTGTTCGTTCATCATGATCCTGATGAAGCTAAGCGTAATAACGCCAAGCAATAGTGTTGTAAAAATTACAACATATAGAGAAACCATTCCCCTTTTTAGCTCACCCAGCCGTTTCTTTCTTGACTTTACCATTATTGTCCTCCTTAATTTTGCTTTTATTATACCATAGCGACTTTGCTAAACGCAAGCTTTTACCTAAACTTAGTTATTCTTGCCAGTGGCGCGGGCCGCCATATTAAACTTGTTGATGGAACAATAGTCAAAATCGCTTTCGTCGGATCCGGGCGCACGACAAGTCCGCCCAGCCGTGCCGGCCGTCACCTCTACGCCACGCAAAGTTCCTAGAACAAAGTTAATAGTATAATACACTTCGCCGGTAGTTATACTCGTAACCGGTTGGAATACCTGAAAATCATACATGACAATGTTAGTTTCGTCTTCTGGCAAAAGTTCGGTGGGTGGATTGGCCGGATTTGTATCATCCACACGCATTGAGGGGTTCTTGCAGTACTCGCGGGTAAGGTCGCGAATTTTGACCATGCGAACTGGCTTGTCGGCGTTCGATTGATAGCGGTTGACGATATGGAGTTGGCCGGTAAACTCGCGACCGTTGTTGCTGCGTTCGGGGATGTTCCATACATAACTATACAGGCCAGTGCAAAAGCGAGTTGGTCGGGCCGTGGTCGCAGGCGGGATAATTTGAGTACCGGATGCGACTGCCATAAAGGGATCAGCGGTACTGCCTGCCACGATGTTGCCATCCGCACCGATTGTGCCGCCAGCATAGTAGATAATCTCTCCGTTACTAGTTCGTATTGATGCGACACGTTCTATATTCAAATTTGACGTTAGGTTGAGGATGCCGGCGACCGTCGGAGAGCCGTTGATGGTTCGCCGGATGTCGTCGATAAGCAGCCGGCCGGCCGTGTTGACATTGCGAATCGTCACGCCTTTGGTATAGATGCGTGTGATGTTATAGACCAAAACCCCAATGATAACTAGGAGCACGGAGACTGCACCCATCGCAATTATTAGTTCAACCATGGTGAAGCCCCGGCGCAATGATTGTTTTTTTGCACCAACAAACCGCGCCTCATTGCGAGTCGTTAGCTTAATCTTATCAAAGCTCTTATGGTTTGTCAAGTTCTCTTTCTTTGCCGATATATTCTTCATATTACCCTTCGCCTCCTTAATCCGGATTATACATTCTTACTAATGTGCCGAGCGTGCTGGGAACGGTTTCGCCTGGGCTAAGCCAGCACGACACGATATAGACGTCGTAGAAAGATGGGCGATGGTTGGGTTTTTGGCTGGTACTGTGGATTGGCACTGCCCAGATACCCTCGGTGCGCCGGACATTAGTGAAAGACATGGCATCAAAGTCATTGGTGTCTGGGTTCTCGGCGCCACCTGTGGCATCTTGAAAAACTAGGCGCGCGTAAGTGCCGGCCCTGGTGTTGAACGCCTCGGGACGGGTTATCACCGTGTCGGCAACCCGTTGCGTGGTTATCGACCGGGTATTGGTAATAAAATAGCCATAAGTTGCCTCAGTGGGCACGGCGCAAATCTGGTTCCCTGCCGCATCAGTAGTGGTTAAATTGCGGAATAGGGTTTGGTTGCCACGGAATGAGGTGGGGCTGTTGCCATTGCCAATCCGAGCCAGCTCGTTCCAGAGTGCCTGATAGGGTCGGTTGCCAGCCTGTAGGCTGAGCTCCGCCACATGGTTTTCGTGAATATAGCGAACGGCTTCACCCTGGGCAGCCATTTCTTCCCGCGCCAATGTCAGCTCCAGCGACCCGGTGGTCTTGTCCAAACCTTTGTTCATAATCATCATAGCCGCCACTGAAACCACTGCGAAAACTGCCACGGCAAAAATCACTTCAATTATGGTGTCGCCACGCTTCAGCCTGTTTTGTCCGCTCGATTCTAGTTTATTCATCAATATCCACCTCCCTTTCCATTAATGGCAAACCTGTCCGGCCAGAATAACATCTGGTTGTGTTTCGCTGCCTACATCCATTGGTAATAGCTCTACCGAGCTGGGGCCGTCGCCATTCGGCAAAAACCGAATAGCGCGCATCTTGCTGGGCGAGTTAAGCGCCACATTGTTGTCGCCGTTGCTATTGGCCGAAACACATACAAATAATTGATTAGAGTTGTTGGTCTGATAGTTATTTGAGCCACAGCCGGCGTTGGTTGTGCCGGATCCGCCGACCATGCAGGACGGGTATTGTTCATACTGCCAGCCACGCCGAGCGGAAGCATCGTCGCCTACAATAAAAGTCTTGATGGTGTTGCTGATGGGGGCACGCAGAATCAAAATGGTGGCGACTGGCTTGCCAAGATAGCGGCTGCTACTGGCGGCGATGGGAGGAATGCTTGGGCGAATTGGACCGACGTCAATCTCTGATCCACGGAGGCTAGCTCCCCAGGCCAGCTGGAAAACTTCTTGGGAGCCGCGGATCAGTCGGATGTCGTTAACCCATACTATTGAATCTGCCACATCCGTTGTGGCCAAGCGTAGTCGCGCCGATTTGAGAGCGCTCTCGTCGCTCGCAGTGCTGAGGTTGTTGGATGTATTGGCTGGGTTGGTCGGGTCCGACTTTGAACCGATCACATCATCCCCGATCACGGTGGTCGAGCGCACAACAGCGGTTGGATTGCCGGTCGCATCATATTGATTCAAAAATTCAATCATCTTGCCGTAAACTACGCAACTTGTTCGGCCGGGCCCCGAAGAGCCGCCAGTGGCTGAACCCTGGCAACGGTTGCTGTCTGGCGTGTTAATTTGGGTATTTGCCACGTCGGCATAAAACTGCTGAAACATATCCACGGCTTCTTGGGTGCTGTCTTCGTAGCGATGCCGCTGGATCGTGCTGCTAGTACTGGCGATTAATACTGTAAATAAGAGGCCAGAAACAGCCAGTACTATCACAACTTCGAGAATAGTGAAGCCAAGTTTCTTACCTCGCCGAAAAAATCTAAGCATAAGTCTATTTTACATCATCAGAAATCTAAGCGCAAGGTCTTTGATGAAAAACACCGCCAAGAATGCGATAATAAGAAATGGGGCGAAATGGATGCGCTTGTTGCGAATAATTAAGAATGAGAATAGGGCTAAGGCATTTGCGAGGAACAATACTAGGCAAGCTAACCATAAATCATGCAGGACCAGGGCGAATGGCAGGCAAAGCAGGTAGTCTCCGCCGCCAACCCACCGTTCCTTGGAAAACTTATAAAGCACGAGGTATAGTCCGGGCAAAACCGCCAGCGACCCCAGAAGCCCTATCCACATGCTCGAATTTTTGGCAATAGCAAAATTTGCCGGCGCCAAGTCCAGCGTTAAGAATAATATACTACATAGCACTGAAAATACCAAAACTTTTGTGCTTAGTTGGCCCCATTTGTGGTCGGTGACGAAACTGATTGCTAAACTAACCAAGAGCATCAGCCATGTTACTAGCTTAGCCAACCCTAACGCCCCATCTAGGCCGCATGTTCCCCAAATCTCGCCATCAGGCCAGAATAGGTACGAGATGGCGAAGATGGCGCCGAGGCCAAACTCCATCAAAACTTCTAACCATCCGATCCTTTTTTTGCATTTTCGACAGCGGCCGCGAAGTGTGGCCCAGGATATGATTGGGATTAGATCATACCATTGCAACATGTACCCGCAGGATAGGCAGTGCGAACGGCGGCGTTTGGCTTTTTCGCTTGCGCTACTGCCGGAGCCGACTTTGCCAGCGATGCGATAAGCCGTGGCGCAGGCATAGCTGCCAAAAATCGCTCCGACTATTCCGAGGTACACCGCTACGAGAACTTGCATATGTATATTGTATCATGCACGTAGGAAAGGCGTCGAACGCAGTTCTGCCCACCTGACCCACCTGCACTTTTCCTCGTCAGTTATGATATAATCGTGGAATGAAGAAAGCGGAGTTGGATGAAATTGGTGAAATATTGGAGTTTCTGAAAGCGGCCGAAAGGTTGAAGACGATAAAGCGGACGAATTATCTGAGTAATGGGGCGCCGGAGAGCGATGCCGATCACAGTTGGATGCTAGGATTAATGGCAATAGTTCTGTCGGGGAAGATGGCCAACAAGATAAACCTCGAGAAAGTTTTGATGCTAGCAATCGTGCATGATTTAGCAGAGGCGGAAACTGGCGACATGCCCCTGCATGAACAACTATCCGATGGTGGAGCAAAAGAGACCAAGGCTGCGGCAGAGCTCGCGGCGATGGGTAAAATGACCTCCCTGCTGCCGAAAAAGCTCGGGGAGCAAATAATGAACTTATGGCAGGAATATGAAGAGAACCAGACTGCGGAGGCTAAGTTCGCTAAAGCAATAGACAAGCTAGAGGGTACTTTTCAGGCCTTGTGTTATGGCGATATCTCATATTGGGCGCAATACGGAAATGGTAATGACTATTACGATATAGTTTTAAACGACCAAAAGAAACCGCACTGGGAACATGAAGAAACTTTGGTGGAGATTGGCGAGATTCTGAAGAGGATAACGAAGGAGCAGATGAAGCGTGCCGGAAAAAGCGTTGATATACTTTAAAACTTGCTGACGAGCGCGTAAATCGGGAAGAGCACGGCGCCGATCATGCCGCCGGCTACGACCGCCAAGAAGACCATCAGAATTGGTTCGATCATTGTAGATAGGGCCTTGATCTGTTCGTCCAGCTCATCTTCATAGACTTGGGCGACCTTGCCAAGCATTTCGTCGATTCGACCAGACTGCTCGCCAATGCTAATCATTTGCGGCAAGAAGGGTAGGATATAATCTCGCCCCATCAATGCCTCGCTCAGTGGCTTGCCACTTTGCACTTTGTCTGCCGCCTCGTCAATCGAGTTTTTCACGACTGAGTTGTTAATGGAATCGCCGGATAGGTGCATTGTATCAAGCATTGCAACACCAGTAGAAAGCAAAATTTGCGAAGTGCGGGCAAATCGCGCCATGTATAGCTTCTGGAACAGACCTTTGAACATCGGTACATTCAACTTCATTTGGTCCTTGGCTTTTGTACCACCTTCCGTCTTGAAGTACATACGCACAAAATATATGACAAGCCCCACGACGATCAATACAGCCCACCAAAACTTCCCAAGAAAGTCGGCGACGCCCACCATCAACTGCGTCAGAAATGGCAACTCTTCGCCGAGGTCCTCGTACAACTGCTCTACCTGTGGCACAACTGTGAATAGCATAAAGGCAACTACCACCAGGATTACAACTAAGACTATCGCCGGATAGACCATCGCACCACGGATTTTACTCATCATTGCTGCATCTTTTTCTTGCTGGTAAGCGATCCGTTTGAGCGATTCGTCAAGCGTTCCGCTCATCTCGCCAGCTTGAATGATAGCAAGATANNATTGAATACATCAGGGTGCTTGCCAAATGATTCAACGAGATTTTTTCCGCCCTCAACCCCGGCCAAAATATCTTCCACGACTGCGCGCATCTTGGGGTTGGCGGTCTGTTCCGCGACCGTACGCAGCGACGTAGCTAGTGGCAACCCAGCTCCAACCAAAGTAGCTAATTGTCGCGAGAAGACGATTTTATCCTTTCCGGTTATCCGGTGAGTAAAATCACTAAACACGCCTTTTTGCGCAGTGTCAATAATTTCGTCTGGAATCAGCCCTTTTTCTACTAGAAGCTGGCCAGCTTTTTGCTCATTTTCCGCCTGGATGTTGCCCTTGACTTTTGCGCCAGCTGTATCGTGCGCTTTGTACCGAAATTGTTTCATTTGCCGCCCTCGCCCACTTTCATATAACTTTACCTATCCTTTAATAATCCGCTCTAATTCGTTCAAATCCGACGCGTATTCCCGCGCCGTGTCGTAAGAGACTACGCCCGTTTGCACTAGTTTTGCCAGATTACGATCCATGGTCTGCATGCCTTGGTCTATGCCCGTCTGAATCACGGCATCCAACTGATGAGTCTTGCCTTCGCGCACGATGTTGCGCATGGCTGAGTTAGTGACCAGTATTTCCGAGGCGATTACTCGCCCGCCGTTGACGGCTGGCATAAGGCGTTGAGCGCAAACCGCCTGCAACACATTGGCTAGCTGTGCCCTAATTTGGGGTTGTTGGTGCGCTGGGAAAACATCAATAATACGGTCGATCGTTTGTGCAGCCGAATTGGTGTGTAGAGTGGCAAATACTAAGTGTCCGGTCTCGGCAATGGTGATCGCCGAGGAGATGGTTTCTAGATCCCGCATCTCACCTATCAGGACGACGTCTGGGTCTTGGCGAAGTGCCGAACGTAGAGCAGCCGAAAAACTAAACGTATCGTAACGCACTTCGCGTTGAACTACTACCGACCGTTTGGACTTATGGGTGAATTCAATCGGGTCCTCGATAGTTAGAATATGTTTGGAGCTTTCACTGTTAATTTTGTCGATGAGGGCCGCAAGAGTGGTTGATTTACCTGAGCCAGTGGGTCCGGTCACTAGGACTAGCCCGCGCGGATAGGCAGCGAATGTCTCCACGACTGCCGGCATGCCCAACTCCGATAGACCTTTGATCTCATTTGGGATTAACCGGAACGCTCCGGCTAGGTTGCCGCGTTCAAAGAAGGCATTGACCCGAAACCGAGCTTTGTCACCAAAGGCAAACGAAAAGTCGAATTCCTTGTCTTTAAGCAGGATCTGTTTCTGATCGGCATCTAATATATTATATATGACACCTTCAATGTCTCGGGGCGACATCGGTTTGGTGTTTGCGATTGCCACCAATGAGCCGTCGATACGTAGAATTGGCGGAAGACCAACCTGCAGGTGTAGGTCAGAAGCTTTGCGCTTGACAGTCTCCTCTAACAGATACTCTAGTTGACCTTTGCTCTGGCTATTATCTTCCATTTCTACTTTACCTCAATTCTATGTTACTTGCTTAATTTTACCACAAACATAATCCCCCGCGCAAGTACTTTTTAGCCTTTTACTGCGTGGGGGATTGTTTAGGTAATCTTGGCTTATTTGTTATCTAAGAACCGCTTCTTTAGCACCAAGAATGATTTGGCCGAAACAGCTAAACCGACGAGGATTGGCAATGTCGAGGCAGTCAATAACCGGCTTCCATCACTGGTTTTACCAGCACCAGTGGCTGGGATTTCCAGAGGGTCGTCGGAGCCGCCGCTAGCTTCTGGGGTCTCGTCGGTTGGGCCAACTGGGTCTGAGACTTGGGCAGCGAGCTTAGTGGTGACGAAATTAACGGAGAACTTCTCGATTTCAAGCGTCAGGTTGCCGGCAGCATCGCTTTTGATAGAATCGACAAATTCGTATTTGCCATCTGCGTCATGATGATATAGGTAATACACTGTGTTCGGGTTCATCTTAGATAGCGTGATAGTGACGTCACAGCCTTTTTCAGCACACGGGACTTGGCCGTCAAGCGTCAAGAAAACTGAGTGTGTTCCTTCGCCAGTTATGGAGGCTATGAAATCGGCGAAGCTGGAATTCTTTTTTACTATACTTTGAATATAATCATGATCAGCGCCACCCTCCAGGATGACCACATGGGTGTCGTTGGCTAGGCCATTCACTGTGATGGTTGGGCCATCAACTACTAGGTTGCCTGCGCCCACGATCGAACCCTTGTTGATGATTTGTCCACCCTCGACCACTTCTAGCGATGCACCTTCGAGAATGTCTAGCGTGACGTTAGATGGGATCTCAAGGCTTTTGTCCACTACAATGTCGTCGTTAATGAAGATTTCGGTTTCGCCAGCCGCGATTGCGGATTCGATGCTCGGGAAATAAGCTTGATTGCCTTTCGCATCTTCTGTGTAGATGCTGAACTCGATTTTGTAGGTCACTTTGACCCAGTCGATGTTCTCAGCAGTTGCTTCTTCGCCGTGCTGGATGAGGCTTAACAGGATGAACCCATCGGGACCAAAGTTCGGAGCTTGGATAATGTAGTCTTCGCCATAAACCAGCTCGCTGATGTCGTTTTTATCGTCAAGTTCTTCGAGAAGGTATTCGCCTATGGTCCTGCTGCCGTCAGCGACGTCCCGATCAACTACGAATGTGCCGGTTGTTGAGTCGCGGTGGGCAACGAGAGCAAGGGATGGCCAGAACGTGTTGGGGTTGTCAAAGATGCTCCTGTTTGCTAAGCTGTCTTCGGCTGCTTGGTAAAATTTGACAATACCCTCCTTAACCTGCGCAACGTTTCGGTTGGGGTTGTCGGGGTCAGTAGTGTTATAGATGCTATCGTTATTATTTCCAGCGGGCGTATCGGATACGGGCAACCAACCGTTAGCTGGATCGTCACCTGGGTTATTGAAATCGATACCGAAGTATACACCACCTTGGATTGCACTGAGATCATTTGGATTCCCTGCCCGAACATCTAGAACTCCCTTAACAGAATCGGGGTTAATGCGAATGACAGCCTCGACGTTATTGATGTCGTTTTCCTGATCGTAAGATATATTAAACTCGGTGGCGTCTGCCCAGCTTTTGATATCGCCGATGTTATATACATTGATGTCATCTAACTTGATTGCTGAGACGCCCGTGACTCCAGCTAACGCCATAGTGGCAATAGCCGCGACTGGCAATAATGCTTTAATTTTTCTCATACCTTCCCTATCCTCTCCTTGCTCATTAAA
Organism: Candidatus Saccharibacteria bacterium UBA949; assembly: GCA_002293245.1. GTDB lineage: Bacteria > Patescibacteriota > Saccharimonadia > Saccharimonadales > Saccharimonadaceae > UBA949. The sequence goes on from DBCV01000019.1 coordinate 26,988, forward strand.
ACTTATAACTCCAGTATACATGAATGAACCGCGTTGTCAATGCATGCACGAGTCTATAAACTATCAACTGATAGTTTATGCGATATCGCTAGCTACGCGGTTGACTTCATCTAGGGTTGTGATGCCGGTTAGGACTTTTAGGGTTCCGTCTTGGCGCATGGAGACCATGCCCTTTTGTAATGCTAATTTCTGCACATCTCCAGCAGTCGCGTGGCTGACAATCATCTTCTCGACTTCGTCATCTACATCCATTACTTCGTAGATGCCGGCCCTACCCTGGTAGCCTCGCGGGGTTTCGGGTGAATCGATTCCTCGCACAAGCTGATAAGACTCCTGTCCAGCAAGAGGTAGGCGCTCGTAGCCCAAGTCCTCCGAAACTGAAGCCACGTCCGCTTCAGTTTTTGGCAACAGATTACCAACGACAGAATTGATGGATTCGGTTTCAATGTCCGAGGAATCATAAGTTTCCCGCTTGGGCGACACACGTCGAACAAGTCTCTGACCGATTACGGTGTTCAATGTGGAGGCTAGCAGGAATGGTTCCACGCCCATATCTAAAAGCCGAGGCAAAATACCGGCCGCCGAGTTAGTGTGCAGAGTCGAGAACACCAAGTGTCCAGTTAGTGCGGCCTGGACTGCCAAGCCGGCGGTTTCGGCGTCACGTATTTCACCGACCATTATCACGTCGGGGTCTTGGCGAAGAATTGAACGGAGGCCCGAGGCAAATGTCAGCCCGGCGTCCAGATTCACTTGGATCTGATTCACGCCGTCCATCTTGTATTCAACTGGGTCCTCGAGCGTTATAATGTTGATACTTTCGTTCTTGATTTCTTTGATTAGAGCATAAAGAGTGGTAGACTTGCCCGAGCCCGTAGGTCCGGAGGTCAGAATCATGCCATTCGGTTTCGAGATACCCTTACGGATTGTACGAAGAGCTCGCCCCGCAAAACCCATCTGCTCAAGATCAAACGATGCTCCGGATTTGTCTAGCAGACGTATGACTACCTGTTCACCCCAGACTACTGGAGCAATCGCGATTCGTAGATCCACCTCGGCATCACCAACTCGGACAGCAAATTGCCCGTCCTGCGGAATCCGGTGTTCATCAATCTTCAAGTTTGACATGATTTTGATGCGAGAAACCAACGGGGCTTCGATAGACTTTGGCAGCCGCATGATTTCCCTCAGTACGCCGTCGATACGGCAACGAATTATCAGCTCTTTCTCTAGCGGCTCAACGTGGATATCTGATGCTTTGACCCGCACGGCATACTCTAAGATGGTGTTTAGGGCCTTGGATATTGGCGAATCCTGAACAATCGTTTGCACGCTTCTCTGTTCCTCTTTCGCTTCTTCTTCCAGATTTGAACTTTTTACCGCCTGATCGACCGCCGACATGTCGGTACCATATTGATCAACTACCGACTGAATGCTATCTTGGGACGCCATATAGATTTTCAGTGGTCTCTGAACAATGGTAGTCAAGTAATCTACCGTTTGAACATTGCCTGGATCAATCATTGCCATGGCTACCCTATCGCCCAGATCAGCTACTGGCACGCTCATCATTCTCTCTGCCACGGATTTTGGTAAGAATGCTAAAACGTCTGGGGACATACGGATGTTAGTTAAATCTACATAGGGGACGTTGCTAATCATTGCAACTGCGTGGGTTAGGACGCCATCGTCTATTAACCTCTTGCTAGTTAATGCCGATAACAGGGGTTCATCGTTTTGTAGAGCTTCACTTCGCACTTCGGCAACTTGCTTTGCATCAACCAAGCCCTCGTCTATAAGAAGCTGAACAACTTTTGTCTGAACTTCTTTTGTGAGCAGCGCCATATTTCCTCCCGTCCTCTGGCTAACTGACTGGTTCGGTTGGTTGGTCGGTGCCGGTATTAGTGTCTTCGGGTGGCGTAGGCGAAGTAGGTGGGGCGGATGGCGAGGGCAAGGCCGACGGGTTCTCGGTACCGATTTCAAGTTGAACGCTGGGATTTATCGCGTTCGCGTTAAACACTTCGGGATTTGGATCATCAAGTGAACCTTTGATCGATGTTATGGTTCGCACTTTGGCTGTCATATCATCTACATTGCCGAAAATAACATTTCCGAGTACTATTGATAAAATTACGCTCAAAGATGCAATAAATATCAGCATGGCAATATCGGTTTTTTTCATTTTCTGGTCCCTCCTCCACTCATTCTTTCTGTTTTAGTTGTCAGGCTTTTTGCGTCTGCTGGCAGAGTATAGATATCTGTCCAATATGCCTCGCCGGTTACGCGCATTTCGGCACCGCCTTCCGAGCGAGTAATTCGCGTATCCGCTACTTGGATCGTGCGAATCGACTTTTCTAGATTCTCCAAGATGGACTGAATCCTGCCCATGGCACTTGGATTGGTTTCGCTTTCGGCGCCATCAGCCGGGTTGCTGAACGAGATGCTAAAGGAAAACGGAATGGCATGAAGAACATCTGTTGCGGTAGTTGTTGAAGAAGTTGAGGTGCCTGCATCCACGCCCCCGGCGCCTACGCCGCAATAGCTATTCGAATCGTCGCCCACGCTTAGTGCCTCAACAGCAGGTCCGAGAAGCTTCAGACTCATGCTGGTGCGGAGAGTGTTGTCGATATTGGTATCGCACATGTTAGAATAGGCCGGCAGAGCGTCGGCGATAACCCGTAATGTGGGACCATAAAGAACGTCGCTAGAAGAGGTTCCGCCGGGTATGTTATTATTTCCTACAATCACGTCTTCCGTGACAATTAGAGGTTTTAGAGTTGTGTCGCTCGTTGTCGACAGCGTCATGAGCTGATCTCGAATTGATTTAATGGCCTTGGTGTTGCTCTCGATAGTTGCGACAGTATCTTGCTTCGCGCCGATAACTCTGGCATTAAACCCTATAATTTTGCTCAAGCGGAAGATGCCCACGATACAAACGCCCAAAACTACACCAGTGGCGGCCACGATGATAAACATTGTTTTGTTGTCTTTTGCAATCATTAAGCGTTTACCCGATAATACTTTGGCCATTTTATTGTCCTCCCGCTGCGGAATCTGCTGCGCCGCCAGCATTTTCGCTCGTGTCGTCTTGGGCACGCTCGGCAAAGATGTCGTCACGGATTTGCACATAAGAGTCCGTCACGTTTTGTTTGGTTGGCGCCACGATTTCCATGCCCTTGTTATTGAAGTCTAGCACTCCGGCATCAAGCACGAAAGTGACGGTAAAGCGCAGCATCAGACTGCCGTCAAACGAACGACCGTATGAAACATCTGAGTGCGATATTGAGTCTTGGACAATTAGTGGCGTCAGAGCAGTCATATTATTTTGCTTATCCTGTTCGGTCCATGTGGACATGTTCTCGCAGTCGAATGAGCAGAAGCGGTAATTCGTTCGCTTGATAGTTTCTTCGAAGCCAGCCAACGCCTGCGAGCCGTTTTGCTCCCGACCCTCTTGATCGTAGGTGCCGGCCTGACCGTCGATTGCTAGAGTTGCCAACTCTGCATCATAGCGGATCTCGGAGATATCGATTTTAAAATTTGGTGGCAATATCGTATCCAGAATCGCGAAGATTCGCGATGGGTCAGTCTTGGTCGCAGCTTGGCTTGCCAAACCCTGAAGCTGACGCTGGAGAGTTAATATCTGTTCGGTGTCCGATCTATTCAAGGTTATGTCGCCAGAGCTACCAACTGCTCGGAGCATTGCAGTATAATTACTATCTATATTCCCGTCCACTACGCCAGCCGTCACGGCTTGTGTACCCACAGTAATCCCGAGAAGAGCCGTTACAACTATTGCAGCCGCGGCAACGATTATGCAAGCAAATGTGACAATCGTGCGAACTTTCCGTTTACGCAAAAACTCACGCTTAATATCAGGAACTAGGTTCAGTTCAAACATTTGTATTACTCCTTTCGGCCAAGCCCACTGCTACTGCGAACTCATTAGCTACGCTTGATAATTGCGGCTGCATAGTTTGCGGGACCATAACGTTCTGCCAGGGATTACCCCGCTGGGCAGCGATAGCTAATTTTGCTTCCAGATATTCACTCAAATATGGGATTACGCTGGCGAATCCGGCTGGTACTAGACCCTTGACTAAGTTGCCTACGTATCTAGCTTGGAAAAACTGAATCGATTTTTGTAGCTCCCCGATAAATCCCCCGAGAACCGAATCTAGAACTTTGAATACTTGCCCATCTAGTTTGTCTTGAGCTAGACCAAACTTCAAGATAAATTGTCGGGCTTGGTCGGGTCGAACATTTAAATTCTGCGCTACCTGGACAGTAAGGCCTTGCAAGCCGCCCGGCACGCTGCGGACTAAACGCGGCATCCCCTGAAAAACGACTACTATATCTGTGGCTGTTTCGCCGAAATCAATCAGCATAATTGCATCTAGCACACCATTTGGCGTCAAAGCTCTGGCTATGGCGATCGAATCCGGCTCCTCTGCCACTACATCGAACCCTATGTCTTCCAGGATTTGCATTCGTTCTTCCACGTATTCTTTATTGGCGCTACTGATCAAGACCTCTTGATTGTTGGCATCAATTGGGCTGACGCCAAGGTAAGTCCAGTCCACTTTGGCACTGTCGAGAGCTACAGGGATATATTTGTCCAGTTTGTATTTTATGACTTTCTCTAGTTCAACTTTTGGCCGATTTGGCACATCAATAATGGCAGCATAAACTTTGTTCGCCGGCAGGTTCACGACAACGTTTTTCGTTGTTATCCCGGCTTGTTGCACAACTCCCTGAATTGCCTCTTGCAACTTGCGCTTGCCTTCGTCTGAGTTGTCGAGCGTGATCGTTGGGTCGATACCTGCATAGCCATAAGCTTGTAACGTCCAGCCTTTCGCTGGAGGTCGTGCTGTATCGGCTAATTGGAGTGCCCGAATCGCAGCCGTCCCAATATCCAACGCGAAGAAGTCCCCAATCCCATTTAATATCTTTAACTTCATATGCTTATTATATAGCACGCTTTTTAAAAACGCAAGTGGTTTTTCGGCTAATTTTTACTTCAGGTAATCGTGAAGCTTCTTGGTGTCTTTGTTCTTGCGCAGTTTATTCAATGCCTTAGCCTCGATTTGTCGAATGCGTTCGCGAGTGACGGAGAACTCTGAGCCAACCTCTTCGAGGGTGTGTGCGCCCTCCCCATCCATGCCAAAGCGCATTCTGATAATTTTTTGCTCACGATCGCTCAGGCTGTCCAAAATCCGCCCGACATGCTCTTTTAGTAACTGCATATTGGCCGCCTCTTCCGGGCTAGCGTGGTCCTCATCCTCTATGAAATCCGAGAGGGACGAATCTTCATCGTCTCCTTCGCGACCGATTGATGCGTCAAGAGAGGTGATGTCCTGTTTGATTTGGATAATGTATTCCACTCGTTCAGGTTCCATCCCCATCTCTTTGGCCAATTCTTCGACGCTAGGGTCGCGGTTCAGCTCTTGCGCTAACCGCCGCTGAGTGCGCAGGAGTTTATTGATTGTTTCTACCATGTGCACGGGGATACGAATAGTTCGAGCTTGATCTGCTATGGCTCGCGTGATAGCTTGGCGAATCCACCAAGTAGCATATGTGGAAAACTTAAACCCTTTGCTGGGGTCAAATTTATCGACTGCGCGCAATAGCCCGGTGTTTCCCTCTTGAATTAGATCCAAAAGGTCAAGTCCGCGGCCAGAATAGCGCTTGGCGATTGAAACCACTAGGCGCATATTAGCTTCCACCATCTTGTGCTTGGCTTTCTCGCTGCCCTTGATGATTTTCTGTGCCAGAGCACCTTCTTCTTCGATGGTTAGTAGTGGAATCTTGCCGATCTCGCGCAAGTATAAACGCACCGAGTCGTCAAGGATTTCGTCGGTTGACACTTGTGCGGGGTCAAAATTAGATAATTCTTCTTCGTCACCATCGATTTTCAGGTCGGAGTCGGTAGGCTCTACCTGCTCGTCTGACGGCGATGAGCCACCGTTTAGCTCCGCCGGAGCTACGCCAGTAATCTCTGCGGTATCCGGAGCTTCCATGACTTCGATTATTTCATCAACCGTTTCGTTTGGGTTCTTATCGTCTTCTAAGCGATCGTTTAACTCGTCCTCTCGTCCATCATCTCGCATGTTTTAATTCCTTTATTATGTTGTTTAATTCCACCAAGATTGCTTGTTTATTGCTCTCGCTACTGTTATCAAAACCATAAGCATTGTCCAAACTATCGTTTGTTAGTATATGCTCTAGCTCGGCTTTTTTGTCGAGTAGCCTCTGTTTTTTCATTTTTTGTACTAGGTCCTGGAACTCCGACTCTAGGTCCTCATCGCTCCAGCCCTCGTAGCGCGTTTGCCCGCGCAGTATTAAACTTTCTCGTTCAGTATAGTCCAAGGCTTTGATCTTGTCAAGGATTGCAGCGACAAGGTCTTCGTCTTCGCGCTCAACTTTTTTGACATCACCAACTCCCCCCCGTTTAATTGTATCATGTTTCCCCGGGTTTAATAGCATGATAGCGATGATGTTTTGTTCCAGCATGCGAGTATTTTCACTGGTCTGGGGTTCAACTTTGGGCCGCTTCAGGCGCCTGCTGCCTTCTTTTGCGGCTAATGCTCGCATTTTGTTGCGGAGGGTTTTTTCGGAAATATCCAACCGTTTATGCACCAGGTTCAGGTAATGCTCGCGCTCGACTTCGTCGCCTAACTGGTTGACGAGCTTTAGCGCTACGTCGCTATATTCCCTTTTGCCTTCGCCAGTCTCCAGGTCAAGACGGGCTTCGTATTGGCTTAGTAGCCAGTCCACGGCTGGCAGTTTTTTGGCAACTGCTGCCTGCCAAAGCTTTGGATCTTTTTGGATTAATTCGTCTGGATCCTTGGCGTCGCCGTAGTCGCTAATCACGGAGAGCTTGATGTCTAGCCGCGAGGCCAAGGCGATTGATCGTTCGGCCGCCGCTACGCCAGCCTTGTCCGCATCGTAGGCTAGGCGAATATCGCTGGTTAGACGCGAAAGAGCCTTGAGGTGGTCTTCGGTCATAGCGGTTCCGGCGGTTGCCACCACGTTCTTAACTCCAGCTTGATGGGAAGAAATCACGTCCATGTTCCCTTCGACAATTACTGCAAAACCATTGATTCGAATGGATTCTTTGGCCTGACTCAGCCCGAAAACATGCCGACCTTTATCGTATAACAGTGTGGCGGTAGTGTTTAGATATTTCGGCTGCTCGTCGGATTTCAGAGCACGAGCTGTAAAACCAATCACCGCCCCTACGGTGTCCATTAGCGGAATCATCATCCGCCCACGAAACATGTCGGTGCTGAATCGGTTTAGCAACCCAGCCTCGGCTAGCTCAGAACTCTGAAAACCCTTTGATTTGAGGAAAGTCAAAAGCGCGTTCCCGGTGTTGGGCGCGTAGCCAATTAAAAAGTCGCTGATTGTTTGGCGGTTGAGATTGCGTTTGTAAAATATGTAATCGAGCGCGTGCTTGTTCTTCATCATTGCAGCCTGATAGTACTTGGCAGCAAGTTTATGAGCCTCCCTGAATCGCTTGCGCTTTTTTTCCGTGTCGGCGCCATCTGAGCCGTACATTTTCAAATCGACTCCGGCCCGGCCGGCGAGCAGTTTCAGGGCCTCCACAAATGTTAACCCTTCCATCTCCATAACAAAGGTAAAAATGTCGCCACCTTTTCCGGAAGAATAGTCATGCCAAATGCCTTTTTCTGGGCTAACCATAAAACTGGCAGTTTTTTCACCGGTCCAGGGACTGAGTGCCTTCAAGTTCCGCCCGGCGCGCTTCAATTCTACATATTGCCCGATCACATCTTCTACTGGCAATCTGGCCTTAACTTCCTCCTTTGCGTCCATGTATATATTGTATCACATCTGGGAGACCGAGTATTTGTTTTGGCGCGAGTCGTGTGCTACAATGTGTTTATGGATTATTTTGACGAACGCGAAACACAAACCAAAGCTGGTGATTTTGACCCGGAGTATCTAAAGCAAATCTCGGCCAATCCACACGGGCCTGCTGCCCCAGAAGTGCCAGAGCCTTCAACTCTGGATAATTTGATTGAATGGTTTAAATCCCACCTATTTCCGGTGATTGGGGTTTTACTAGGCGTAGTCTTGGTGATTGTCGCCATCGCAACGGTCAATAATATGCAGAGAGACAAGGTTGAGCAGGTAAAAAATAAAACTGCAACTGTTTACTTGCAGGTGACGGGTCTGAAGACGGCCACAACGGATTGGCAAACCGAGATCAAAGATGTGCGACTACGAGCTATGGGTAGTGAACTACAAAGTTTTCTGACTGCTGCCGAAAAAGAAATAAATGATAGCGCAGCCTCCACTGGGGCAAACCTGAATATCATTCCGTCGGCGGTTCGCTCGGCAGAACGTATTCGGATGCAAACGCTCGAGGACAATCTGACTAAGGGCAAGATGAATGCACAGTTTGATGCCACGTATGCCCGAGAGATGGTTTATCAGATTGACATTATACTTTCCACGATTTCCGATTTGACGCCTCGGATGGATGGCGCCGCACATGCCGTACTGCTGCGATCGCTGGTGGCATTGCAGGGCAACCTGCGAGCATTACAGACGCGCTTGGAAGAGTTTAAGTAGATTTTTGATTGCGATTTTACATTTTTTCTGGCACGTTGATGCCAAGCAGCTTGAGGCCGTGGGCAAAAACTTTAGCCACCTGAGAAAGCAGATGTAGACGCGCACTACGCGAACGAACGTCCGTTTGCAGGACCGGGGTTTTCTCGTAGNNTCGTAGTACTTATTGATTTCGCCAGCTAAGTCAAAAAGGAAGCGGGCAACTTTGTGGGCCGCCAGCTCAGTAGTGGCTTCATGGAGAACTGATGGGTATTCTAGGAGCAGCTTGAGTAGGCCTTTTTCGGAGGCGAAATCGTAGGTGTTAGCGTATTCTGCCGGTTCAAGATCTTGGCCGGCGGCGAGAATCTTATTGACCCGCACGGCCGCGTATTGAACATAAGGTCCGGAAAAACCAGTCAAACTGACAGAAGTTTCTGGCTCGTAAATCACGTTAGGGCCAAGGGTGCTTTTCAGGAACTCGTACTTAACGGCGCCGAGGACCACATCTGGACTGGAGCCGCCGTTTTGGGTGTTTTGCAGTTTTTCGGTGATATCAAGCACATCGGCCGCACGGACAAAATTGCCTAGTCGCGAGCTCATTTTTATGCCACCGGCCAGTTTGACGTTGCCGTGAGTAAGGTGTTGAGTTCGCTCGGCTAGTCTGGGCGCAAAGAGTGAAATGCTTTTAATTACTACTTTCATGTATTCAATGATGTCGTTGCCGGTTATGATAATCGACTTGTCAAAGTGATAATCTTCCCATTTCTTGATGCTGAGACCGACGTCTTTGGCCTCGTAAGTGGGGAGACCTTGTTTGTTGATAAAAACTCTGGTGTGTAATCCGTACTTTTCGCCCGGAAAAATCACCGCACCGTTGGACTTTTCGTAAACTCCATTTTGCAGCTCGCGCAGGACGGTTTCCCGACCGATTTCAGCGGTCTGGCTTTCTGGGTAGTATTTCTCGAACTTAACGCCTATGCGAGCGTAGAAATCGTCAAAGTAGGCGTAGCTCCAATCGCGGCAGGTCCAATATATTTGGGCTAGCGGTGATTTGTGATCGTTAGCGGTGTGAAAACCGTAGACTTCGGCGTTTATCTGGACGATTTCTTCGTGAGCGGCTACGTCGTCTTCGTAGGCGCGATTGCCTTCCACATAGCGGGAAGCAAGAAATTCCGCGCGGGCTTCTGGCGCACCTGGCACTACCTCTGCCAGCTTCTCGGGAAGATCGCCACCAAGAAACGTGCGGATTGCCCAAAGGTTTTTGGCCACATGCAGGCCAACATCGCCCCCAAAATTCACCCGGTGCACTTCTCCCCCAGCGTTTTCGACTAGGTTTGACAGAGCGTCGCCGACGATAGAGGTGTATAGATGCCCGATATGCAATACCTTGAAGGGGTTGGGGTCGGAGTATTCTGTGACGACTACTTGATCTTTGTAATTACTCGGGTGGTAAAAGCCCGGGGAGGCCATTTCTGCATCTAGTTGTTTGGCTAGGTCGCTTGCCGAAATCGTGATGTTAATAAAGCCCGGGCCAGCCACTTCGGATTTTGCGAACTGTCCAACCGCCTTGCTGTCAATTATATCATTAGCGTTTAGCTTGTCAACGATTATTTGCGCAACTGTGCGCGGTTGCATTTTTAATTCTCGCGCCAATTTCATGGCAACGTTCGTTGAAAAATCTCCGAACTCGGGGTTTTCTGGCACAGACAGTTCAATCTCCGTATCCAGCGAAAACGCCGCTCGCACCGCTGCCTGTATTTTCTCCCTAACTTCGCTCTGCATGGTACTATTATCATAGCATATTTTAGGCAAGCTGAGAGTCAAAACCGCTGGTTATTTTTTGACTTTTATGAATCCGATGTAGTGTCCGAGTTCCTCAATCGAGCCGCGGATGTCGTCGAGGGCGCGATGGTGCTCGGGTTTCTTCACGGCCTCACCATATTTTTCGGCAAACAACACTTTGAGGGCCGAGACATCTAGCATGCGATAGTGCAGGCGGGCCGCCAGCCGGGGCCACTCGCGATCGATAAACTTGCGGTCTTGGTGGATTGAGTTGCCCGCGAGATAGACTGGTTTTTTGGGGTCAAAATTGGTCTCGATGAATTCAAGCAGTTCATTCTCGATAGTTCTGCCGCTCCGACCTTGCTCTTGGTTCTGCTTGAGCAACTCGGCCCGAACGGCTGCGTATTTATCCCAGAAGGCGCCGGTCATGCGTTTTTCGGCTAGCCGGGGACCGACTTTGACGACGGCTTCGTATGTGGCGGCTTCTTTGAGGTCCCAGTCTGTGGCGACGACGGCTACTTCTAAAATTCGATCTTTGATCGGATCAAGTCCAGTCATTTCTAGGTCCATCCAGAGTAGGTTGGCTTTTTTAGGTTTTGTCATTTTATCTCCCGTCTTCAAAATTTCTTGTCCAAATCATATCACATATGGTAAAATTGAGATAGTAGGAGGTGAAAAGTGAAGGAGCGCAAGACAAGTGTTTTTGTCAGAATTATTGGGGCAGTGTTGGTGCTAGTGGTTGGGTTTGTTATTGGTGCGTTTGGATATTCGACAATCAGTTTCGAGCAGGAAAAGAATCAAGCGGCAGAGATTTCAGAGCAGGCAAACGTCGTCACAAATCGGCTGGCAGGTTTTTTCGCAGATTGGCAAGAGTTTGAAGCCTTGCCTAACGAACGTTCGTTGGCTGCTTTATACTCTTCGTTTGGCCATGTCAAGCAGGATGTGGATGTGCTGCTAAAGAGCGAGCTCCCGAATAGTTCAGCGATTGGCGACAGTTTCCGGGTCTTCGAGACGGGCATTACGAAGTTTTTAGCTGAAATGCAAGAGTTCTTGGACTCTGGTCGGAATGACCCCAGCGAGGCGTTTGACACGGGCAAGATTGCTGGTTTCCGCGAGAGTCAACACTTTGACGATGTAGCAGAATCACTCGGTCTGTTGATAGTAGCGGCCGAAACGAAAGCGGCCGGACGAGGGTAGGCTGGCCCGATGAATCTGCCAGCCCGCCGCCACACGATGGGCTAGATTTTTTGGCAGGTTGGGCAAAAGTGGGTGCCACGGCCTGCAGCGCGGATTTTCTGGATTGGAGTGCCGCAACGGTGGCAAGGAGCGCCAGTGCGATTATAAACTTGGGCGAATTGGTCCAGGTAATCCCCGCGCGATCCGTCGGCTTTGACATAATTACGCAGGCTTGAACCGCCGACTGCGATGGATTTTTCCATAGATTCCCGCAGGCCTTTTAGTAATTCTGCCACTTCTCGCTGGCTTAAGCTACCAACCCTGCGCTCCGGGTGGATAAAGGCGTAGAACAGGCCTTCATCGGCGTAGATGTTCCCCGCTCCGGCTAGCACAGTTTGGTCCAAAATCGCCGCTTTGACCATCATCTTGGGATGTTTTTGCAGGCGAACATAAAGGCCTCCGCGGTCTAGTGACTTGTCCCAGGGCTCTGGACCCAATTTGGCTACAAAATCGTCTTGCTCTACTTGTTCTGTTTGAACTAGTTTGACAAAACCGAATTTACGCTGGTCGTTAAAGTATAGATGTGAGCCATCAGAGAAACCTATGATCACCCGCGTGTGCTGGTCGGGCAATCGCCCAACCATGCTTTCTGTTGGGTGGCCGCCAGCAAAGCGNNTTCGGCGGGAGTTCCCTTTGCGTTTGGGGCCGGCTCAAATACTAGTTGTCCGGTCATGCGGAGGTGAATCAGCAGCGATAATCCGCCGGATAGGTCGATAATTAGAGCTTTGCCGCGGCGGCGTAAGCTTATTGGTTTTTGCCTGCGTGTCCAACCGCGAACAGCGTCGCC
>DBCV01000006.1:0-2960 GCA_002293245.1 Candidatus Saccharibacteria bacterium UBA949
ATCTGGAGATCATCGCAATACATAGGTATCTATTGACTTTTTAGCGTGGGTGTGATAGAATTTGGGTATGCGGTGGTTTTTGATGGCCGCGTAGTAGTTTTACATTTTACTCTATTCTACAACATGAGGAGGCTACGAGAATGAAGGTGCTTTACTACCAGCACGAGGGTGAAGCTGATGTCGCCCCGAAAAAGAATGCTATTATCCAGCGCGAATTGGCGCGGTTGGAACGCGAATATCCGGATTTGTTAGAAAAGGGTTGGCGTTGCATCGTTAAGATGCGTAAAAATGGCGAAAAGTCCCCGTATTATCATCTGGATGTTCAATCCAACAAGGGCGGCGGTTCCTACGCCGAGGCCAAAGTGCATACCCTTGAGACATTTCGCGGAAAGGCCGCGACGGGCGGAGAGACGATTATAGAACTGTTGCGTATGATAGCGCCCATCACGAACGATAGGACTTACGATGAGCAGATCAGGCAATGCGAAGATGTCGATTCGATACCCAATCGTATTTGGGAGTGGCTGCGCCGAGAGCATGGAATTGCGCCATGCTACGGTGGCGTGCGGATACCGTACGTCGACAATATTACAGGTGATACGGACGTATGTGATGACAGCAATAGCCATTGCGTCGAAACCGGCGAGATTATTATTGCGTTTAGTGGCGCTCCGCAGGTGCTGGATCTGTTTTTCGCCCTGTCGGTTTTCAAAGCGCTGAACGATTCGTTTACAACCTTATGCCCGAATGTTTCAGGCGAGTTGGACTTATACCAACTGAGGCAAAAGCCGGTGGTCGGGTTTTGGTTGAAGCAGTTGGGGATTCAGGAGGCGTAGTCCAATCCTGAAATACGCCGGGTTTTAGAGTAAAACAACACAAGGTCCTCCGACTGTCTGGTGCATTTTGCGCTGGAAAGGTCGGGGGATTTTTACGTTTTTGGAAAATCGGGTTCAGCCGAGGAGTTGTGGTTTTTTGATTTTTTGGTCAAATAGGTAGAGAAGGTGTCCGACGGCGAGGAGGGCGAGGGCGATGCCGGCGATATAAACGAGCGCTTGTATGCCGACCTTGTCATAGTCCATGAATGGGTAGGGGTAGTGGGATGTCGCACCGGTGGCTGGATGATAGGTGTAGCCCAGGAGGCCGGCAATGGAGGCGAAGGCCAGGTAGGCAAATGGGAAGATCAAGACTTTGTACACGTCGGGGTATTTTAATTTCTTGGATTTAGTAAAGAGGATGTAATCTATGAGGCAACCGAGCGGGGCGATGAGGTGGACGGAGAGGTTGGCGAATGACCAGATGGAGGAGTTTTCGGTCATGGCGAAGGGTTGGGGGGCGAGGAGGAGCCAATAAACGGCGAGGGTTAGGAGCAAGTTGACGGTGCAAACGAATTCGAAGCGGGCGAAGTAGCCAGCCGGACCGCGGGGGCCTTTTTGGGTGATGTCACGGATGGTGCGAAATAGTAGAATACAAAATAGGACCAGGCCGAGAATATTGCTTTGTACTGTGTAAAACATCAGTGCGCCCCAGGTGAATGTGCCACGAAAAACGCCGAAGTTATTGAGTAGGCCGAGGACGATTACGATAAGGATGGAGGTGCGGAATAAGAGAGCGACGATTCGATTGCGGATCATAGTTTTGCCTTTTGCTTATTATGTTTATGTTTTTATTATAATGCTTGGAGGTTTGATAGTCAAGCTCGCGGTTGAGTTTAGATTATTTCAATCGTTTTGTGCCGATTGTTAGCGCCCTTGGTGATTTTTATATGGGTTTTGGGGACATTGAGGTGTTTTGCCAGGACTTCGATGAGCTCGGTATTGGCGGCACCGTCGATTGGCTTGGATTTGAGTTCAACGATAAACTCGCCATTGTTATCGATGATTCTGGTGTTTGGCTTGTTGGGTTTGACTAATAGGTGGACTCTCATATGATTTCTTGCTTATGCTGCGCTGGTTTTGCTATATACGCTGCTTGTTGTTTTAGATTATACCAGAAGTTGGTGTTTAAGCGGGGAAAGTGAGTTATAATGAGAACTATGAAATATGACCACTCACTGTTTGCTAGCACGGCAAAATACTATATGAAGTTTCGCCCACGATATCCGCAGGAACTTCTGGAGAAACTAATTGATACGTTTAAGCCGGACTCGGAGGATGTACTGTTGGACTTGGGCTGCGGGACCGGCGAGTTGGCGATACCGCTGGCTGGGCACTTTCGTAAAGTTATCGCTTGGGATCCTGACCCTGAAATGCTTGCACTCGCCAAGCAAAACGCTCAAAAACAGGGTGTGGGCAATATTGTCTTTGAGCAGAAATCCTCCGACGATCTCCCAGCTCTAACGGAAAAGGTAAAGGTCTGTGTCATGGGGCAATCGTTCCACTGGATGGATGGCGTAAACACGCTAGCAGAAATTAAGAAGCATATCCACACAGGTGGTGGCGTTGCTATACTGGGTATTAAAATCGGCATCCATGTTCATAACCCTGATGGTTGGATAGAGCCAATTCCTGCTACTGCCTTGCGCAATAAAGCAATATATGAATCGGTTGTGAAATATCTAGGGGTTGAGCGCAGGGCAGGAGCAACGACATTTAAGACGTCTTATCAGCCATTTGCGGAGGTGTTGGAAGTGGCTGGCTTTAAGGGAGTATCCGAACAGATGTTTGAGGAGATAAGGCGGCGCACTATTGAGGAAACTCTTGGCTATATCTATTCGACTTCTTGGGGGAATAAAGAACAGTTGGGCGAGAAGGTAGCAGCTTTTGACGAGGAATTGACAGATAAGTTGAAGGCGATTAGGGCGGATGGGGTTTTTGATGAGAGAATTGTCTTTAGTCTTCTGACCGCCATTACGAAGTGATTAACGTCTCTTTTTTGGTATGCTATTAAAATGAGAACTGTTCCGATCCGGCCAAATATATCAAATATCATTTTGTTCTCCTTATGCTTGGCGGAACATTCTG
>DBCV01000006.1:2966-16424 GCA_002293245.1 Candidatus Saccharibacteria bacterium UBA949
GCGCCTTCAACCACTCGGCCACTTCTCCGTATTGGGGTATTATAGCATGAAAAACCGGATTCACGAAATGCAGTGAATCCGGTTAAACTTTGGTAGCGAGTAGGTTATGGTTGCTGCTGACCAGCGCCAGAGAGGTCAACAAAGTTGATGCCAGACGGGACGGAAAAGTCAGCTTTGCCGGCCGATTCGCACTTGAGTTTGTAGCCCCCGTCTTCTTCTGTGTCGTCGACAGCTGTGGCATCATCAACGAGTTCGTTGACCATGGAGTCGGAGTAGGCCATTTTGAACGCGGTCGATCCGGAATCGTCCCAGTAGTAGATGCCGTCGTCTTTGAGGATGAGGAAATAGACTTTGTTGCTGGCATTTTCGCCGTTGATCATTTTGAGCTTTTCAAAACCTTTATTGCCTTGGATAGTGACGCTCTGGCCGCTGTCTGTGGTGGCGGAGCAGTTGAGGGCTTTGCGATCCACGATTGCTTGACGCAGATCCTCCATGTTCTTAATTTTGCTGCCGCCGAAAACAAATATGCAAACTAGTACGACTGCCACAACAAGCGCAAGGCCAATTATTATGCCGACAATCTTCTTGGTTGCTTTTTTGTTGTTTATGCTGTTGCTGTGGTTGATTTCGTGGTTTGTGGCGCTTTGAGTGTTATTGTCATTCATTTTGACTCCCGCTTTTACTAGTAATGTTTATATAATACAGGAAGAGTTGGGGGTTGTAAAGCGAACGACTGTTATTTTTTGGCTTTTTTGGTGTGGGCTTCTTTGTATTCGCGGATAATCCTGGAGATTGTTTTGACTTGGGTGGTGGGGTTGGCGACGAAAGTGAATTGGTAGGTTGTTTCGTCGCTATCTGTGGACATGTGGAGGGTGCCGTAGTTGAAGACCTGCTGCAGGGGGTCGGTCTTCTTAGAGCTGACATCTTCGACTGAATCGAGGTCAATCATTTTGACTTGCGTGGCGAAAAGGGCGTTGGTGGCGCGGTGAATGACGCGCTTGTTGGTGACTACCATAGCATTGCCGCGGTAGACGATGGTGCCGACAAGGCCAGAAATAAAGAGGACGGCGTAGAGGATAAAAACGGTGGCTGTGATGTATTTGCGAACGTCGCTATCGAGTGGAAGGAAGTTGTGGCTGGCGCTGTTGTTGAGCCAGATAAGAACGGCGGTTAGGATCACGGCTCCGAGGACCTCGCTGAGCCAAATTAGGATAATACCGATTTTGTGGCGCGGAACGACTACTTTGATTTCTTCGTCTTTGTCGAGGTCGAATTTATTTTCTATACTCATGGGCTGATTATATCATGGTTGGTGTTATAATTAAAATATGGAGCCGACAAAAAAGCAGCGGGTGATGTTGGATTTTATAGACGAGTTTACGGGTGCGAATGGGTTTGCGCCGAGTTATCGGGAGATTGCGGCGAATTTGGGCTATCGTTCGGTAGCTACGGTGGCTGAACACGTGCGTAATTTGGCGGAAAAGGGGTTGCTGAATAAGATGGATTTTAAGCCGAGAGCGCTGAAGACGCTAGATAAGGCGCCGGAAAAGCGGTCAGCAGAGATTCGCACGGGCCTTGTGTATGGAGATTTTTCGGCGGAGATTGCAAGGTTGAGGGACCTGGAGAGGGACGAGGATGCTGAGACCTTGAGCCGGGCCGCGGCGATATTGGCTTCGTTGAAGAGCGACGATTAGGTTTGGTTTGAGTGCCGGGACTTCCGGAAGTCTCTTGCGAAATAACAGATGAAAAACCAAGATTTTTTGTACAAAAACTGGGTTATTTTGAGTTGAGGACTTTTTGGTAGACTGCCAGGGTTTGTTCGGCCATTTTGGGCCAGGAGTATTTTTGGACTTGCTCGAGGCCTTTTTTGATGAGGCGTTTTCGGACCTGGGGTTCGGATAGGACGCGGTCGATTTTTGTCACCATGTCATCCACGGATTTGGGGTCGAAATATAGCGCGGCTTCGCCGTAAACTTCGGGGAGGCAGGTGGCGTTGCTGCTGACGACGGGAGCGCCGACGCTCATGGCTTCGAGGCCGGGGAGGCCAAAGCCTTCCATGAAGCTAGGGAAAACGTAGGCGGCGGAATGGGCGTAAAGCCATTTGAGTTGGCCGTCGTTGGCTTTGTCCAGGAATTGGATGTTGCGGAATTTGCGGGATTCCATCCACCTTTGATTAAGTTCCACCGAACGGTCAATTCCGCCGACCAGGAGTAGGCCGAGGTCGGGATATTTGTAGAGGAGTTTTTGGTGGGCGGCGGCGAGGCGGCGAACGTTTTTGTAGGTGCTTTGTTTGCCGACGTAGAGCAGAAAGTTCGGGTGTTTGACTTTTTTTGTGAGGGCGAGGGCTTGGTCTTTGGTGGTGGTTGCTTGGTCGATGTCGGCGGCTTCGTAGGTGACGGTCACTTTGTCGGGTTTGATGTGGGCGAATTTAACTAGTTCGTCTTTGGTAAACTGGGTGGGTGTGATGATTGCGGTGTTTTTTTTGGCGGCTGTTAGAAAGACTAGCCGTCCGACGAGCTGCTTGGATTTAAAGTTGAGCCAATTTTTGTCGCGGTTGTAGGTTTTAAGAAGGGTTAGGTCGTGGAAGGTGGTAATGGATTTGCCGCGGTAGAAGAGGGGTTGTTGCGGCATGCAAAAATGGACGAGGTCGGGGTTGAGGGTTTTTAAGAATTTGCTCATAATGGTCTGTTCATCGAATGAGTAGTTTTTGATGTCGCAGGCGGAGACTTGGAAGTTGGTGGCGGTTTTGTCAGGTTGCCAGTAGTCCTTGTCTTTACTGGGGGTGAGGATGATGTATTGATTTTTGTGGTCGAGTTTTTGGAGATAGCGGAGGAGGCGCTCAACGTAGCGGCCAGTGCCGGAGTTGATTATGCGGGCGTCGATGACGATTTTGGACATGTTGATATTATATTAGATTTTCGCAAAAAATAATATGGTATAATGCGTTTATGGATAATATGGAACAGGATGCGCTGGAGGAGGCGAGTCGCGAGTTGGCGGAGCAGCAGCAGAAAGCGGCGGCGGAACAGGTGCGGCAGGCGGAGCAAACGGCTACTGCAAATTCGGGTTCTAGTGGGGCGACTCAGCCGGTTGATTATGACCAGATGGCGCGGGATATTTTAAGTAAGCAGCCTGTGGCTTATAATGTGCCGGAGCCGAAAAAACCCAAAGCGTTGATTGGTTTTGCCGTGGTGCTGGTAGTGGCTGCGATTGGGCTGTGGGTGTGGTTGACGTTTTTTAGGTAACTGATGGATTTGCGAAAAAACTAAAGATTTTATGCTAAATCTATTGACTTTTTTAAGCATATGTGCTATAATTAGAAAGTGGTAAATAAACCACTGCTAGCGCGTTGATGAATCTACTCCGCGCTAGGATTGCTGTATGAAAGTTGTACTTTAATAATCTATTTCTATGAAAAGGAGTTGTTGATAATGAAAGCTATTCTCCACCCTGTATCGGAAAAGTTGTTAGACGCCCGGTTGAATATTGCNNGAGCCGCTTAACTCCATCCGGGCAATTGAGGACTGGATGAGGAAAACCCACGGCCGCGGGCTCAGCCTAATTGAGCGCACGGAAATCGGCTTGGCACTGGAAAAGGTGCCGGAGCAGATTGCCAAAGGTTTCCCGTTGAATTTTATCCTGCAACTGGACGCGGCGTGGGACAACCCGGACATTGAGACTGTTGAGGTCGTACGCGCATTTTACCCGGTGGCGATGACGCTGGCGCGGTTGGGCTTATCCAACAAGTCAACTGGGTTGTCTTCTGGGGGAGTTCTACTGGACGGCAAGTTGGTCGGGGGAAGACGCAGCGGAACGCGCGGGGCTAATCTTGGCCGAATGTTCGGACTGTCGGCTGGTTTTGGCAGGGATGCCACACCGTTTGAGGGCATGACTGTGCGCGACTTTATTTTGCGCAACGACAGCCGAGAGATGGCGGGAGAAGCCGGAGTGAGCCGCGACAAACACGTCATCCAGACTGAAATCCACTACTGTATAACAATCAAGGCGGCGGACGGCTGTCAGGACGAGTTTATCTCGATTCAGTATCTAAACCTGACAAGCGCCCAGTTTTTGGGCCTGGAACCGATTGCGGATACGGATAACTTACCCGAAGGGGATAAATTTGTGTGTTCGTTTGAACAGGCGGCAGAATTAGTAAAGAACCCGGCGAATGGGTTCTATCCGCCACATGGGTTCAGTTTACTATGTTTGAAGTTGAGCGATATCACGCCGTGTGGCGAGAGCGTCGCCGGGATGGCATGTGATAATATCAATAATAAGTCGTCGTATGACCCAGCGGTGCCGTTTGACGGATTAGCCGCGTTGCTTGATAAGTACTGGATTACTGTTGCCAGAGGTATGCGCAACTTCTGATTTTGTTTCATAGAAATACGATTAGCCGCCGAGGGTTTTATGCCGCGGCGGTTTTTTCATGATTGGTTTTTAGCTGCTCTTTACGCTTAGGGTCCGAGTGCGTCGATAGGGATGATGTTGATGCCGTCCGGGCGGGTGTAGGCGTAGCCAGAGCCGATGATGATGTTACGGGAGACGATTTTGCGGGTTTGGGTTTCGATGGTATTGCGAGTGAAGTCGGTGATGGTTTTGACGCCGGATTCGATAAAACCTTCGCCGAGTTTTACCTCGAAGATGGCGGCGTCGCCGTTGGGTCTTTGGACGATGGCGTCGATTTCTAGGCCGGTTGAATCGCGGTAGTAGTAGACTTCGGCGTCAAGGGGGGTGGCGTAGACGCGGAGGTCGTGGATGACTTGGGATTCAAAAAGGAAGCCTGTGTAATTGAGGTCGTTGAATAGGGATTCTGAGTCGAGTCCGAGGGCGGCGACGGCGAGGGAGGTGTCAGCGAGGTGGCGCTTGGGGGCTTTTCGGAGGGTTGCAGAGGAGCGGATGTGGGGGTTCCAGGCGGGTTGGTCTTCGGTGGCCATTAGTCTGGCCAGGGCGTCTAGGTAATCTGTAATTGTGGGGCGGGAAATGTCATCGTTATCAAAATCCTGAATATCTTTTATAAAGGTTGACACTTCGGTAATGGTCGAGATGTTTCGGGCGATAGATTGGAGCAGGTAGCGAACGCGCACGGGGTCGCGCCTGGTGTCGGATACACGGCTCATGTCGACTTCGGCGAGGAGTTTTACGTAGGCGGAGTTGATACGCTGGGCGATGGATTCGCTTGCGCCAACCAATTCTGGCCAACCGCCGATCGCCAGGCGGCGAGTAATTTCGTGGATGTCGGTTTTGTATTCCTTGGTTGGGATTTGTGCACCGGCGAAGAGGTTCTTCAAGGAAACGTAGCCGTCCGAATAACCGAGTTCTTGCCAAGACATGGTGCGCATTTGTAGTTCGATAAAGCGGCCAGCACCGGAATGCATGCGGGCCGATTCTTCCGGATTGGCCGATCCAGTCAAGATAAACTGTCCCCTGTCCACACGGTCATCCACAGCGTGGCGAATATAATCCCAAAGCCGGGGCTGAAACTGCCACTCGTCGATCAACCGCGGCGTCTCACCAAGCAACAAAGCATCTGGGTCAACAGCCATCAGATTAGGTACCTGAGGATCCGTGTCGACTTGCAGGGTGCTTTTGGCCTGCTGCCTGGCAGTTTCAGACTTGCCGCAAGCCTTTGGGCCGCGAATAAGAACGGCTCCAGCGGCCTCGAGAGATTCTTTTAATTCTTGATCGATGATACGAGGAATATACTTGTCCATGCTTATATATTAGCATGGTGGTTTACATTTTTCAAGGTTTTTGTTTTATATTTTTGGAGGGTTTCAGTTTACATTATTTAAGCAGTTGCGGTTACATTTTTAGGCCGAGGCGGCGTTCTTCGGTCATGAAGAGGCCGAGATTTTCGTCGGCGCGGTTCAGAACACCGTCGACGATTTTTTTGGCGACGTTTTCGCCGTAGATGTTGCCGGCTTTGCGCATGGATTTGTTGTTGATGGTGCCTTTGATAATTTCAACCATGAAGCTGGAGTCGATGGGGGGGACAGGGACGTTGCAGCCAGCTAAGAATGTTTCACCGCGGTCGGAGCCGAAGCGAACAGTGGCGCAGGGAACGCCCAGGACGTTGAGTTCTTCGACTTGGCTGCCGGAGTCGATAACCATGGTCGGACTTTTGAGAGAGAGGGCAACAACGTCGCGGTGATATGTGATGGCTGGAGTGGTAATGAACGATTTCGGGTATTTTTTGAGCCATTCTTCGACGCGTTTTTTGAGCTTATAGCGCTCGAGGGCGGCAATAAAGCCATTGAGCTGGACTAGGTAAACTTTGAGACCGCCGTCTAGCATCTTGTCGATCATATTCATGACGATCTGCATGCGCCTTTCGTTTTCTGTGGTTTCGCGGCGGTGAAGGATGACGGGGATGAATTCGCCGGATTTGAGTAGTGGCTGCTCCTTAAAAATAACGGCTTTGTCGGCTTCGGCGGCGGATTTACGGACGGCATCGACAACCGAGTTGCCGACGACCTCGATGTTTTCTTTAACAAAACCTTCGCTGAGTAAGAATTCGCGGTCGATTTCGTGCGGGGCGGCGTGGTAACCAGTGCCGGCTTCTGCCACACGGGTGTCCATCTGTTCGGGATAGGGTTCGATGGAGCCGAGTTCAAGATTGCTGCGTTTTTGTATGGCGGTGTGGTATTCGTCAAACTTAAATTTGCCAGATTTGAAGTCGTCGTAGAATTTTTGGTAAACTTCGGCTTTGGGGGTGAGGGTGCGAATACCGGCCTCGACGTGAACGCAGGCCTCGCGGTGGAGAATGGAGCTGAGTCCGATGGTCATGGCGGCAAAAGTGTCGCCGTGGATGTAGGGGATGGGGGTTTTGCCGTTTTCGCGCAGAAAGTCGAGAATTTTGCCGAAGCGTTCGATGGATTGGGCTGTGCGTTCGTGAATGTCGCCAGAAATCTCGAGGTTGGCGCCAACTTCCATGTTGAATTCTTTGAGTACGCCGCCAGAGTAACGGAAATCGTGATGCTGACCAGTATGGCAAAGCAGCACTAGGGCGCCGCGACGCTTGAGCTCGGTGTATAATGGGGCCTGTTTAATAATGTCTGGTTTGGTGGCGATTATGATAATATGCACCAGCTTTTGTTCCGCACCCAGAATTTTTTGCTCGTGGTTATTCGTAAAATATTTCATAGTAGCCCTAGTATAGCATGGAATAAATCAATGCGGAAGCATGCGCGCATCGGTAAGGAGACTGCGTATGGTTTGCGCCAAATCTGTAAAGTCAATCGTTAGTACCTCCGGTGAATAGATGGTGAAGATGGCATCGAGCGGACCTGTGAGCTCGGGGAGTAATGGTTGGATAGCGGCGTAAACGCGGCGACGAATACGGTTGCGGCTGACGGCTGATTTGGCAACCTTCTTGCTAACCACTACCGCAAGGCGAGTCTTGCCGCGAGTGTTAGGCATAAACGTGAGCGATACCAACTTGCCACGGACGCTTCGGCCGTGCCGATAAACATATTGAACGCCACCGCGGGCGTGAAAGCGGTATTGTTGTGAGAGCATTAGAATTTGTGTTTTACGGATGTCAATCTTGCACGACCTTTGGTGCGTCGACGTTTGAGTACCTTCTGGCCGTTTTTGGTGGAATTGCGCTTCATGAAGCCATGTTCTTTATTATTCTGCCGTTTGTGCGGCTGGTAAGTGCCTTTTGTGGCCATATATTTATTCCTTATTTACTTTTTTACAACTTGTTCTATTGTAGCGGATTTTTCCACAAATATCAAGGGCTTTTCCACAGCTTTTACGGTTTAGACTGCGATTTGTGGAAAACTTATATCTGTTCGCGAGAGCCCGCCATTCGGACAACACAGCCAAACCCCCACCCACAAAAACTAGCGCTTGTGGAAAACTTTTAAATCAGATATAATGGCAGAAAATACGAGCGAGGAGGTAAGAAAAAATGCATCAAGTTTGGCAAGCAGTGATTGAACAAGCGGAATTGGCGAAACTCTCGGGACCGACGATTTCGTTGTTCTTTCGCAAAAGCGATATTATTGATTTCGATGGGGCTCACGCAAGACTTGAGGTTTTGAATATCTTTGCCAGACGCCAGTTTGAGACAAAACTCGCAAAACCACTACAGCAGTTGATGGCGAAAGCGGGTTATCCCGGTGTTAAATTTACCATTGTAATCCGGAGCGGAAAAAATGGTGGCAAGAAGAGTGAGCGTGCGGCTCAGCCGGATTTTTCTGGGCGTATAGCGAGTCCAAAGAGAATCTCTGCGCCGCCGAAAAACGCCTCGTTTGTATCGTCTGGAACGCCAAAACGGTATGGTGGCGAGCCCAATAATGGGTTGAACCCGAGATATAGGTTCGCAAACTTTATTGTTGGAGGGAATAATGACCTGGCACACGCGGCATGTCAGGCGGTGGTGGAAGCGCCGGGCGAAAGATATAATCCGCTGTTCATATACGGTGGCGTGGGCCTGGGCAAAACTCACTTGATTCAAGCGATTGGCAACGCTCTGGCCGAAAAAGACCCTAGTTTGAAAATCTTATACACCACGATTGAGGAGTTCTACAACGCCTTTGTGAATGCGATGCGCAGGAAGGTGTCGGGTTTTTCTGACGATTACCGGAAATTAGACGTATTGATTGTGGACGATATGCAGTATATTGCCGGGAAGGAAAAATCCCAAGAAGAGTTTTTCCATACTTTTAACGCACTGCAACAGATGAATAAACAGGTTATTATTAGCTCCGACCGGCCGCCACGGGAGATATCCACTCTGACCGATCGGTTGCGAACACGATTAGAGATGGGAATGGCTATCGATATTCAGATGCCGGACTACGAGACACGTTGCGCGATCATCAGCGCAAAGTCTGGGCTGTCGGGGGTCACATTAGATACGCAAATTGTGGAATACTTGGCCGAAAATATCCGCAATAATATTCGGGAGCTTGAGGGGGTCTTAAACCAATTGTTGGCTTACTGTGAGGTACGAGGTATTGAACCAACTATCGAGCTAGCAAAAAGTATCTTGACTCAATCCCATGTGGTCAAACCAAAAACATTGAATGCAAAACAGATAATAGACAAGACTGCGCGGTATTTCAAACTCGACCCGAAAATCATGTGCGGCAAAGATCGCAGCCATAATATCGCCGAACCACGACAAATCGCGATGTATTTAATTCGTACAGAACTATCGATGAGCTTCCCAAAAATCGGTCGAGAGTTTAGCCGAGATCACTCCAGCGTAATGCATTCCGTGGAAAAAATTGATGAATGCATCAAAAACGATTTTTATATACGCCAACAGGTATCAGACATACGGGAGAAACTGTATGGATAGTCGCATAGGTAACTGTGGAAAAACAGTGGAAAACTCTGCTTGGGAGGTGTCGAAAAAAAAGGCGAAAACATGTGTGATAGTTTGCACAAGAATTCGAGAAAGCAACGGAAACGGCTGGAAATTGCGGAAAAATAGTGAAAAAACGCTGGAATCTGCACATAGTATCCACAAAGATTTCCACAACTCTTTTTTGGGAAATACAGTAGCCAGTGGGAGATTTACCGGGTTTGCACATACACCTACTACTACGACTACTAACTTATATAGTAATAAAGAAAGGAATAACAATGGAATTGGAAATTAGCCAGAGCATTTTAAGCCGAGCATTAAACATAGCAACAAGAGTGGCAAGTGGCAGGGCAGGATTGCCCATCTTGAACAATGTGTTGTTCAAGGCTGAGGCTGACAAGTTAACAATCATTGCCACGAATCTTGAAGTAGCGATCCAGGAACATCTTAAAGCTAAAGTGACCAAGAGTGGTACGATTACAGTGCCGGCACGCCTTTTGGCGGAGTCGATTGGTACGTTGCCGCGAGGAAGTATTAAGCTAACAGTAGATGGCGCGAAGATTGGCGTGGAGGCCGAGAACTATAAATCGACAATTCTAGGTTTGGCATCCGATGATTATCCAGAACTACCAGTTTTAGATGAGGGTGCAGCGGTGTCGTTCACGGTCAATGTAGCGGAGTTTAAGCAGGCGGTTGCGCAGACTGTGGTGGCTGCTAGTAGCGACACTTCGCGGCCGGTTTTGACTGGAGTATTCTTTAATACTTTTGAAGATGATTTATATTTGGCGGCAACTGATGGGTATAGGCTTGCGGAAAAGAGATTTATGACAGGCGTAGACGGGAAAGAATTGGAGGCCGTAGTGCCAACAAGTTCACTGCAAGAGGTTATACGGAGTATTGGTGAGGGCTTAGAGGAAATGACACTATTGTTTGACCAAGACCAAGTGAAATTTCGGTTGGGTGGGGGCGGCGAAGATGGAGAGATTGAAGTGACGAGTAAGTTGATTGATGGATCGTTTCCGAATTATCGTCAATTGATACCGAAGACTACGGATGTTAATTTGAAGCTGGATAAAAGTGAATTTTTGCGAATGACTAAGTTGGCGGGATTGTTTGCGCGGGATTCGGGAGGGTCGATAATACTTGAAACGAGTGTGGAGAAAGGTGTACTGTCGATTGCGTCGGTAGCGTCGGAGCGGGGTGAGAATACTTCGGATTTGAAAACCAAGGTGGACACGGATGGGAAGATAACACTGAACTCACGTTTTTTGACTGATGGATTAGGTTCGGCGGAGGGCGATGAGGTGGATTTTGGGTTTTCTGGTAAGATGGCGCCAGCGATTCTCCGCGAAGATGGATATAACCATATTATTATGCCACTGAAATCCTAGGAGTCTAAAACAAAAGGTCGTGAGTATAATTCGGAGATTAAGCGTAAATAACTTTCGCTCGCACAGTGAGTACGAATTAGTTTTTTCGGGGGCGACTACGTTGATTATTGGTGCTAATGGAAGCGGTAAGACGTCGCTTTTGGAGGCGGCATATATGTTGCTTGCGGGCAAGTCGTTCAGGAGTGGAGACGATGAAATACTGAAAAATGGGTCAGAGTTTTACCGGGTTGAGATGACCTTCGGCGACAGTCGGAAAGTTGCTGCGGTGTATGAAATATCTGCAGGTAAAAGAATGTTTACGGTTGACGGGAAGAAAACTTCTAGACTACCTGCGGCAAAAAAGTATCCGGTGGTCTTATTTGAACCTGAAGATCTACACCTGGTGCATTCGAGTCCGGCGAAACGGCGAGATTTTTTGGATGGGTTGATTTCGCAGGTTGATCCGGAGTACCACGGAATCGTCCTGAGATATGGTCGGGCGCTGAGGCAGAGGGGAAATCTACTGAAGGATGAGAACTGTAAGCCGGAAGCAGTGTTTCCATGGGACAAGATCCTAGCTGATTTGGCTGAAAAAATCGTTGCAGGAAGAGTATCTTTGCTGCAGCAGATAAACAACTTGGTTTCTGAGTTGTATGGACAAATTGCTGGGGTGGATTCGACGATAGAACTGAGTTATAAAAATTCGCTTGGGCGGGAATACAGGGCAACGCATTTTTTGCGAGAATTGGAAAAAAATTACACCAAAGATAAATTTTTAGGGCGCACTACTGTGGGGCCGCACCTCGATGATGTGCAGTTTAGGTTTAATGGTGCCTCAATGGTTCTAACAGCTTCGCGGGGAGAGGTACGTTCGGTGATGTTGGCGTTAAAGTTCATAGAAGCTGGTTTGATCTTTGATTTTACGGGTAAGAAACCCGTAGTGTTGCTCGACGATATTTTTTCGGAGCTAGACGAAACTAGGCAGCGAAGACTTGTTGATGAGTTCAGGGATAATCAAGTGATTATTACCTCTGTTTCAGCGCCACCGGGTCTAAAACCGGATGTGGAATTGTGACTGGCTAATAATTTACAACGAGAGGTAGTTTTGGCTCTTGCGTAAAGTCATGAGTTGATGTATGATGGGGTGAGTATGGGATGGTTTGATTTAATTATCGTGCAGCCAGTTTTTAACCTTTTGCTATTAATATATGGCTTGATTGGTGATTTTGGTGTGGCTATTATTTTATTTACGTTGATTGTAAAATTTGCAATGTGGCCGCTAGCTAAGAAACAGTTGCGGCAAACAAAGCTAATGCGAAAAATTCAGCCCGAATTGGCGGAAATCAAAAAGAGGTGCAAGGGAAATCGCACACTTGAGAGTATTCAGATGATGGATCTGTATAAGCGGAATAATATCAAGCCGTTTTCGTCGATTTTGACTTTGGTAATTCAGTTGCCGATATTTATTACACTCTATAGGGTGGTGACGATGGTGATGGCAACTGGCGCGGGTGGAGAGAATATGGTTGGAAAATATGCCTACGGTTTTATGAATAATATACCCATGGTGGAAAAATTAATTTCCCAACCGGATGGTTTTAAACCGTACTTGTTCGGGTTTGTTGACTTGCAGATTGGGCCATTGATGTTTGGCGTGAATACGCTTTCGGCGATTATTCTATTAGTATTTGTTTTGACGGCGGCATATATGCAGTACGTGGTTGCCAGGCAGACTATGCCGAGCAAGAAGAATAAGCGTAAATTCCGGGAGATTATGCGCGATGCCGGAGAGGGTAAAGAAGCCAATCAAGACGAGCTGAATGCTGTAGTCCAAGGGCAAATGAGTAAGTTTATGCCGGTAATGATGCTGCTCATTATGATTAACTTGCCAGGGGCTGTGATTTTATATTATCTCGTGACAAATATCTTTACTGTGGTGCAGCAGAAGGTGATTCTGGGCAAGAATGAGGAAGATATGGATGCGGCGGCAGACAGGAAAATTCTAAAAGAGTTGCGAGATGTTGAGGAGGCGCAGGTTATTGAGAAAAAAAGCGACAGGAAAGAATCCTCCGACAAAGTGATGGATAAGGGTATGAAAGGCTATAACGTGACGAGAATTTCAGTTGACGACAAGAAAGGCGCTAAGGGTGGTAAATTGAAAAAAAGGAGGAAGTAAATGAGTCAAGAAGAAGCCATCCGGTTCGCTGTCAAGTTTTTGGAGGACATAGTGTCCTTTTTTGGTATGAATGTGGCGGTTAAGTCGAGCATCGAAGATGAGGTAATTGAACTTTCGGTGCCTAGTAGCGAAAATAACGCTTTTTTGATTGGTCGGAATGCTGAGACCCTGCGCAGCTTACAGCAAGTTGTTTCCTTGGCACTAGCTGCCCAGGATGCTGAAGTGACTAGGGTAAATATCGACGTAGCAGGGTATAAAAAGCAACGAGCCAGCAAAGTTGAGGAGAGGGCAGAGAAGTGGATTCAGAAAGTGCTGGATACTGGGAGGTCGATGACCGTGGAATTGAATGCGGCAGATCGTCGGGTGGTGCATAAGTTGGCGGAGAATTACTTGTCGATAAAAACCTATTCGGTTGGTGAAGGGCGTGAGCGAAAGCTTGTGATTGAGAAAACCGAGTAAGCTGAGTAGCAGTAGTTAGATTAGATCTTGCCGTATTTTTTGAGAGTTTTATCTACTAGCTCGACGACTTGGCGGGGTGTGAACTCGGCTTTGAGAACATAGCCTGCGATGTTTTCGTCCTCGTC
>DBCV01000010.1:0-15517 GCA_002293245.1 Candidatus Saccharibacteria bacterium UBA949
GTCCCGCTGGACATCGCCAAACGCCCCACCATCGTCAACCTTGCATAGGCTCAAGTGGTCGGAGCCGTCGATCGCCTCGCACTCCACGACCCGCACAACAACCGCCCCATCGTACTTTCGTGATAGGTCCACCGCTTCTTCGACCTCCACCAACCGCGCGCCAATCAATTCGACCAGTTCCGCAACTGGTTTGTCAATCTTCACGTATTTTTTCAGCCAATTTAACGATACGATCATTACTTTATNNTTATCTCCTCCGAAACCTTCAATAATTCTTGCACTTCGTCCAGGCTTTTGCCGGTCAGATCGTTGCCTTCAAATCCCAGCGGGAGCAAGTGAATATGCACATGTGGCACGTCCGTACCAATAATTTTCAGCCCAGTCCGTCGCCCCGAAACCCCCTCTAATTTCCGCGCCAAAACTTGAGCCACGCGCATCAGCCGAGCAAAATCCGCTTCTGGAAGATCGTAAAATTTATCCACCTCCACATCTGGCACAATCAAAAGATGCCCGGGAGCGGTCTGGTCAATATCCAAAAATGCCGTCACAAGGCCATCCTGATATACTTTTTTTGCTGGCACTTCACCGCGAATAATCTTAGTAAAAATCGTGCTCATAATTGGCTGAACTCCTCCAAGAACTTTAATTTTCCTGATTCAAAATAGCGGACGTCATCAATGCCGTATTTGAGCATAACTAGGCGATCGATTCCGCCGCCCCAAGCGAACCCCCGATACTTTTCCGGGTCAATCCCGGCCACCTGCAAAACATTCGGGTGAATCATGCCGCAGCCCAACATTTCCAAGTAATCGCCCTTTTTGCCGCCCAGACCCTTTGGTTTTTCAATCAAAAACTCTAGCCCCGGCTCGGTGAAAGGAAAGTAGGCCGGCTGGGTTTTTATCGCCAGTTTTTGCCCATAATAGGCCTGGAAAAACTCGCGCAAAGTTGCCAACATTTGCCCCAAAGTCGCATCCCGGCTAACAAATATGCCTTCGCATTGATAAAACGTGTGCTCGTGGGTTGGGTCGATGTCTTCGTTGCGGAAAACCCGGCCGTAAGACACGCAGGCAACCTGCCCGCCCGCCTCCAGATCCGCCTTGCGCTCGGTCAGAATCCTGTACTGCATAGTGCTAGTGTGGGCTGGCGGAATAAACCCCTCCTCTGTGCGGAACGAATCGTAACCGTCACGGGCCGGATGGTCCGCGGGGAAGTTCAGCGAGCTGAACATGTGAAAATCGTCATCCAGTTGGCGACTTTCCACGGCTTCGAACCCCATCAAATTATAGATTTCTGCCACCCGCTCCAGTTCTACGGTCAGCGGGTGTCGCGAACCTTGCGCGGCCGGGAAAAACGTTGGGCGCGGCGAGTTCGCCAGGCTGGTGGTGTCGAATGGCGCGGTCACATCTATGCTCTCCACGGCTGCATTCTCGGCCGCCAGTTCTTTTTCGGCAACTATTCGCTCTAGCTCCTGCTTCAACTCGTTTATCTTCTGGCCAAAAGCCGCCCGTTCCTCGGCCGGCAAGCCGGGTATCTCCCGATATAATTCCTTTAATTCCGTCGCCCGCAAAACCGCCTGCGGCTCGTCCGCCGCTTCTACCTGCGCCAACAATTTTTCCCTAACCCCTGCTATTTTATCCATAAAACCTCACACTATATATTATATAACAAAAAACAAAACCGCCGCTAAAACCACTGTTGTAAAAATTACAACGGTTCTCAACCACGGAAAATTTGTTGCCGTGCGCAGGTCTTTTAAGTACTCTTGGTCTTCGGCAAAATCCGTCTTACCAGCATCCCCACCATCTGATGCAGCCACCGCTTTGGCGCGCAAGTCCGCTTCTATCCGCTCTTGCAATTTGGACCGGCCGCTGGTTTGATTCACTAAAATTCCCATTCAATTTCTCCCATTTTTGCTTGTTTTTTCACACATTCTCTTTACATTGTATCACGGACCGATTATAATGGCACTATATTTCATTATTAAAGGAGGAGAAAATGGCGAATAAAAAGGCCAAGAATTCTGCGCGCAGCAAACAACCTGCCGCAAAGTCGGGAGCAACCGAAAAAACCAAAACCGAAAACAAAGCGACAAAATCTGAGCCAAAAGCAACGATCAGCGCTGAAGTCAAGTCGGCTGCAAAGAGCGAAACCAAAGTTTTTGGCGCCAATGTTGCAGATTCTCAGCCCAAGGAAGCCAAAGTGTTTAAAGGTTTCTTTGCCAAGAAATACAAGAACAAGGAGACTTTGGACAGCGCTATTCACTCGCCTAAGTTTTTGGCGGCTCTAGCCGGCGAACTAATCGGTACATTCTTGCTAGCCATGGCGATTTTGACTACTGGTTCTTCGCCGCTATTTGTGCTATTCGGCGCAGTCGGTGCTGCGATTATTGTAGCTACGATTTCCGGTGCCAACTTGAACCCAGCCATTACAGTTGGCCACTGGGTGACGCGGCGGATTTCGGCCGTGCGGATGTTGTTCTATATTATCGCGCAGGTTCTGGGCGCCATGTTGGCCTATATCGCCCTCAAGTTCTTCTTGGGTGGCGGCGCGTCTGCCGCTGATGCTTACGGCACCTCGCCAGAAGTATTCAGTATGGTCGCTATGCCAGACGGCAAAATGGGCTACCTGATTGCGATTGAGCTAATCGGCGCACTCATCTATGCGTTCGGATTCGCCCGCTCGTTGCAATACAAGCGCAGCACGTTCACAATGGCATTCACGATTGGCCTCGGTTTCTTCGCGGCCGTGTTGTTCGCCCTGACTGCATCCAACTATGTGGGCGGCGGTTATGCCATCAACCCAGCAACCGCTGTTGCCATGGAAGCTTTCACCAAAGAGGGAACTAACTTCTGGTTTGCATTTGCAACCTATGCTGGCGCCCCGATCGTTGGTGGCGTCCTTGGATTCCTGTTGAGCGACGTGCTTTCGCGCTCTTCCGGCGAATCTATCGAGCAATAGCCCGGGCAAATCATCTTGCCCCGACTTCCGGAAGTGCAAAGCAAAGCTACCCCTGTAAAATGGGGTAGTTTTTTGTACAAAAATTACCACTAACCGGGGTGATATACTGCGAATACCGGAAGTGCTTGGTCCGGTCTGGACACATGTCGGCGAATATGATATAGTAGTATCAAGCAGGGTGGAAGGACATTATCAAAAAAGGAGATGAGCGAATGCGATATGAGTATCCGTGGGGGATTTTTATTTCCCGTGGGCAGCCAAAAACCGATGCGCATACGGCGTATGAGAAGCTGCTGCTAAAGAAGTGCGAGAGGGGAATCATTTTTGTCGGGAGCAGCAATAAATCCGGCGAACCGGACCGCAACCCGTTCCCGATAGATATCCGCATGGAGATGGAGCAAGAATCAATCGAAGTGTCTTTTGGTAAAGATGCCAAGCGGCTCGAGGTGATTCCGCTGCCGGACCGGACTTTTGCCAATAACGACAGCCCGGGTAATCGCGCTAGTTGGGGTCTCTACGTATTCCATGCGGCTTTTGTGGCCACCAATGGCCACAATAGATTCGCCTACTTTAGCGGCGAGCCATTACCGATATTGCGCGACTATTTTTCCGGCGAAGGGACCCGGGGAAATATCAAGGTGATCGAAGAAGAGCCCGACTTCGGACACGTCTTGCCCATCACAAGATCCACACGCGCCCGGCAAGCGATAGAAGATGGCGAATGGGAACTCCTGTCTAAAATTTGCCCGCCAGCGGTTTACCTCAGACGTTTGGTACTGCAAGAGCAGATACTCACGGCTCGTGCCAACCCTCGAAAAGACTTCTCGGCACTCGCTGAATAATTAGCCCGGAACCCAGCCTAATGGGAGCAAAGAAAAGCCCCCGATTCAAAAAAGAATCGGGGGAGTTTTACGCGGGAGAATCTCAGCGCGTAAATCGTAAATAATGTGCAATCAAAATGTGCGAGCGGTAAGGTGCTAATAGTGTGCGAATCCTAAACCGCAAACCGTTGCTCAAGGTTGGGTCCAACGCCCACATAGCCCACCGGCAGACCCAGGTCATCTGAAATAAACTTCAGGTAATCCCGAGTCTCGGCTGGCAATTCGGCGTAGCTGCGGCAGCCGCTAATATCCTCCTGCCAGCCCGGAAGTATCACATATTCCGGCTGGCACTTTTGCAGCAGCGAAGTGACAGCCGGCATCACCGCTGGCGGGTTCAGCCGAATTGATCGGACCAAATCGTCGCCACCGAATTCAAAATAAGTCCGCTCGCTCCTCTCCAGTGTGTGTCGATAGCCCACGCAGACCTTGATTTCCGAAAATCCAGAAAACTGGTCCAGGTGGCTAATCGCTAGATTCACAGCAGCGCCAAAATTAATAAACTGCCGGTTCACAGCCCAAGCGTAGCGCATCATCACCAAGTCCAGCCAGCCGAATCGGAACTTGCCCTGGAACTCATTCAGTCCGTTGTCGTCCGGGAAGCCCAGTTCGTCCGTCTCGGTCGGCAATGGCCCCGGGCCGTGACGGATTAAATACGCGCGCGACAAAGCAATATATTCAGTTTCTCCTGGCTTCAACCCGTACTGAACAAGCGGCTCCAAGGTAGTCGGGCTACCCGTCACGTATGGTGCAAACCCATATCTAGCATCCAGCAACGTGCCTTGGGCCGGCTCGAAAATCTTTGGACCGCGCCGCTTTATCAAATTTCGCAAATCCCGCTTGGAAATAGCGCTACGCACTCCGCATGCCAAGGTTTCGCAATCGTCGAGCACCCGATCGAACGGATAGTCTCGGCGAAACCCCGCCACCATCTCCTCTAGTTTTTCGCGAGAAACTTTTAAGCTATTATACAAGCCGAGCGCTTTTTCCAGCTGGTACTCCATCACTGCAGTAAGCTTTCGCCGCCACCTAGTCAGGAAAAAGTCCTGAACCCGGAACACCAAATTCTCGTCGCCGGCTGCAATATCTTTCCTTAGCTCGGTCACGCCTGCTCCAGAAGTGCCCACGCGGTGGCCAGAAAAGGTCTCGCGGGTTTGCCGCAAAAAACGATGTGCAGGTGTAATCACCGGCGAATAGTACATTAGGAATATCCGGGAAAGTGGCTCCGATTCGCCGAATTCCTCACTCATTGCCCAGCTTTCGCGTAGCAGTGCCAACGGGTCGACCGGCAGATGTCCAGCGATTACGGTGTGTAGATTCGGCGCCATTAGAGATGCAGCGCTGAACTGATTCGCCATATGGCTTTGGCCGTTTTTGCGGACAAAATGGCCGCCTTGTGGCCCACCGGTATAGCGAATAGACAAGTTGGCACGGCGCAGAACCGCAAAGTATTCTGTCCAAGCACCCTTGCCTTCGTCGCCAAAACCCAGGGTAAACAGCACTGTATTTTTCATTCGTCGCACCACCTCGCTAGAATATCCATTGCATCATCGAACCCTCCCGAACAGCACAAGTCGTCGCAGAGCATCAAGCGATGGCAGCCGGATTGCTTGAGCAATTCCAGGTCAGCTAGGTCGCCAATACTGGGGCGCAAAGACCGGATAAGGGAAGTCAAAATGCGTGAAGCCACAATCGTCCGACGGTCAATCCCTAAGAACCGGCGAGTGATTGCAAAAATCTTCGCCGGATTCGCCAAGTTGGTCGCCAAGTCGTCGCGCGCCACCATCAGATTGCATTCGCTAATCAGGCCGGCGTACCGGGGGTCTGAAACAAAGCTCAGGCCCTTACCCGATTCGATTTTCAAAACCAATTTCGCATCCGGAATAGCGCTGCGGATATACCGCAAGTCGCTAACCTGCTCCACGAACGATAGCATAAAATTCTTTATGCCCAGTTCCCGCGCTGCCGCGATATAAGCTTTGTCCAGTTCGGTCAAATAGCCAGAAATCCGCAGATTTGACCCACGGATATTCACTGATTGCCCGTTGCCCACACCGAAATCGCGCGAGCCAGTATCCACAAACACTTTGCGCCCATCAACGCTTTTGATAGGCAGCTCAAAGCCATCGCCAACCCCGTTCCGGAAAACCATCTTTGCCGGCAGGTCCACCGCAACCGGATGATTTAGCACTACCGGGTGGTAGCGAACATTGTCAGTTGCGGTTATCCGGAGCTGCCGGCCTTTTAAGTCGACCCACAGCTCCTTACCATGACGGGCACAAATATTCAATAATTCAGACAAAACCTGAGCTGGCTCGGTGCCATACGGCATATTCGAGTGCGCGCCGGTGTTAAACCTCACGGCTGCGATATACGAGTCGCCAACAATACGCTCAACCGTATGCAACTGGTCATGATTTGGTGGCGGTACGGTCCCGATAATCTCGGTCATATCCAGAACAACTCCTTTCCATACGAACGAGAATCGACAGACTTCTACAAGTTGGCAAGATCGCCTTCTTGTTCGACAACCTTGCGACTGTTCACTAGTGGCTCCATTGCAGCGCGCACCTCTTGACGCTTATAATCCTCTTGGCCGCGCGCCGCCATATGTTCATCGTATTCGTCTTGGCTAACGCCACCGAGTTCGGCGAGTATGGCCAGCGCTAAATCAATAATCCGCGCGGGGTCTCGGAGTGTCAGGATCTGGCTCCGCGGAACAACACTGGCAAACTGGTTCAAGACGGTTTCTTTCTTGTAGCCGTCGTATTTCTTAGCCGGGTTGATTGTCGGCCGCTTGTCCGGGTCGTAGTCAAATTCGAACAGTGGGATATCCCTACCAACTCCACTGATGTCGCCATCAAAAGTCTCAATTTTGCCATTAACGTCGCACTCAGCCTTGAAATGAATCTGCTTAGGACTGGATTCGTTGTAGTAATTATAAAGGTTTACAAAGAATCTGTAATGCCCCTTCATCGCCTCACCTTTCGGCCAGCGAATATTTTCAACAGGTTTTTTTGACTTCTCGTCTAATCCATTAGCATCAACATCCAGCTCGCCGCCGCAGTACCTTCTTGCGTTGCGCGGATAGTATATATGGCTACCATCGGGGCAGATGCAGTGTAGGTCTAGGTCGTCAAAACTATTCCACATAAGTGAGCAACGGATGTCCACATTCTCGAACATGCCGCCCGCAGCCCGCAATCGCTTTTCGATCTCCTTATCAATGCCGGCTTTATGTTCCTCCCATTCCGTCTCAAGATAGACGGGGAATACATGGTATTTCTCTTGCAACATCTGCCAAACTTCGGCTGAATCCATATCCTTGGCTAAGTGAATCCCTAGGTATTTTTCCGCCTGTTCCTTAGAAACCTTCGGGTAAAACCCCTCGTCAACGAGCATGATAAAAATACCCTTCTGACCCCGCTTATCGTAGCAGTCCAATTTGCTTTTCATGGCGTAGAGCAAGGCAGCCAGCTCGTATGATTCTTGGCCCGTGCCGCCTCCGCCACCCTCTACCACAAATTTGGCCAGAATCTCATCCAGCCGTTCGTCGGACTCAAAATGCCCGGCTTGGATTGGTATCTCGTCGCAAGTTGCATCACCAACTAAACACAGACTAACGCTAATGCGTCCCACATAGCCTTGCGCCTTGGCTTCGCCGCAAAACATCACAATTTTCTTAAAGATGATATTACGGTCGTATTGGCGCGAATCTGTGCCGTCGATCATGAATACTATGGACAGTACATCCGCTGGCGGATTTTCTTCATCGCCCGCAAAGTCGCACGATTCATACCAGCGCGCCCCATCCTTGAACTTCATGGTTCCCGGTATTGATCGTTTCTTTTGGTTGTATTGCAGGGAACCAGTTATCACGGTTTTTAGCGGATTAACCAGGTCGGCAATCCGGCGTTTTTCGCTCTTCGAGTTGCTCTCCGCACCATCAGCATCGTCCATACCGGCGCGAGCTTGGGCGCGAAAATAATCTTCAAGCCCCCGGCTCATTTCGGTTGCGGATGGCCTATTGCCTCTCCGTGAATTCGTGTAGTGATCATTGTCCCCGGAATAATCGCGGGTATAATCTCCACCGCTGTTCGACATCCAAATCTACTCCTTTCAGATTCTTGAATTAGAATTGCTGATATGTTCTGCTACCAAAAAGCTGTTTCCTAATCTCCCAGATGCGCTCGAAAAGATAGCCCGGTTCGGGCCGTTGCGCGGGGCTCTCCATGACCATGCTTAGAATCACTTGCCGAACCTCTTTTTCTAGTGATTCGGGCACAAAGTTTGTACTCGGGTCACCTCCCGCAAGATAAATCACACTCTTGCCCAGTGAGTAAACGTCGGATGCGCACATGGCCGGGCAGTTAGGGTTAAACAGTTCCGGCGCCGAGTAAGCGCCCAAAGGCGCAGGCTTAACCGCCTCGCCGACTTTCGAGCTATACTGCCAATCCACCATCCTGACGCAGTGATAATCTGCATCAATAATCAAGTGGCTCGGCTTGATATTGCCATGCGCCACGCCACGCCGACAGCAATGCTCCAGGGTTGAAAGCACTCTTTGCATTATCCATGCCAGATGCTCTCCATTCACGCCAGCTTG
Organism: Candidatus Saccharibacteria bacterium UBA949; assembly: GCA_002293245.1. Classification (GTDB taxonomy): domain Bacteria; phylum Patescibacteriota; class Saccharimonadia; order Saccharimonadales; family Saccharimonadaceae; genus UBA949. The sequence continues at coordinate 8,443 of DBCV01000010.1, forward strand.
CCAACGCTTACGCAACCTAGTTCGCACAAAATCCAGCCCGGGGCAATATCTGATGATATTCACCTGGGCGCTTTGGCTCATGCCCGGAGCCCTGTGGTAGAACTCAGTAATAATCTGCGGCAAGTAGCGCATATTCGGGTCTTCCGGCTCGGCCAGCAGTTTCTTCAACACTACCGCTTCGTCAGCTAGCAGTCGCGAGTTCCTGTGCAGCAATTCCGGCGAACTGCCGTTGGCAATCCGCACGATGATTCGCATATTCTCGCCAGGTTTCTCGTCATTCGGCATCCAGCCCCGGTAAGTCCTACAAACCTCACTATCGGAAATCATCCGGATCAGGGTAAATGCTTGGTCTTTAGAGGGTCGCAGCACTACCGTTGGCAATGGCTTTCGTTCGCCATACGTGCCGTTCGATACCGCTTCTTGGGCTCGGGTGAAGTGTTTCTCTAAGGCTGCCCGCAACATTTCTGCCAACTTTCGGTGTTCGGCAGAGGCTTGCGCCAGTTCGGCGGCGGTCAGCGGCGAACACATCGACTGGTATTGACCCTCCGCCGCATCCGGCTCATCGCCGAACAAGTCTTCGCAGCACTTTGCCTGGTTCAGCTGGTACTCCAGCTCTAATAGATTTTCCAGCGCCATAGTGCCTTCATCTCCTTTCAGAATTCGCGGTAATTACCATATCGGCCAGCGCTTGCTGCGACGACACCAAATCTTTCGCTGCATCCATCGCGCGGCTGGCCACGTAGTCAATGACTTCCGGATTGATGTCCGGCATGTTTTCGCAGTCGCGCCGAATCCGGCGGTCAAAACAGATATTCAGGTTCGTGTCGAGATAGATCTTGTAGACCGCAGGGAACTGCTCTCTAAGTTCTTGAATAGCATACAATCCTTCGACCACATAGTAATCATGGTCTCCCGAAACCGGACTGTAGTTTGTACTGCGCCGATTCTTGGAGATGTTATAAGTCGGCACTTTCACATCCACTCGTTTATAAATCAGTGCCCGTAGGTCGTCCCTCAACTCACCCCAATGGCAAGCCTCCGGCACGTCGTAGCGCGGGTACTTGCCGCCAACGGGTGGCAAAACAGGGTCGTCAACATCGCGGTAGTAGTCGTCAGTGGAAATCATCTCTGCGCTCGGCAGGCTACGGGCCAGCCAGCGCGCAAAAGTGGTTTTGCCGGAACAAGTCGGACCAGCAATCAACACCAGTGCAGGTCGCGCCAGTGCCAATAGCGGCTCCAGAATTGCCCGGTGGTTAAACTGCGTGAAATCGAATTTCGGCTGCATTGCAATGCACCTCTCTTCCAAATTGTTAAATTTCACCACCCTATACCCAGATTAAATCACAAAATGTGAAAAAAAGCAATTTGGCGCTTGACATTTGCGTTGAAGTATGATATTTTCCTTAGTGAGGGATAGCGATTTTTTCGTTGTCCAGTATCATTTATTAACAATTTGGCAACAACGTCATCGCTGCTATCGATCTAATCAACCTTGAAGGCCACTTATACGGGTTTTTACGAAACCCTGGTCTCGGTTGTTAGCTACAAGACACCTGCCGCCCGTCCGATAATTCAGACCAATCCGACCATCGGACCGACCGGGCAAGGCCCAAGCTTTGACGAAGCCTTGGCCGAAAAATCAAAAGGAGGACACCAAGATGTCAGAACAGAATCCCACCACAACTACTGCAGTAGCTGCGAAGCCGAAAGCTCCCAATAAGCGTAAATCTGCCGCAGCCCCTGCCGCGATACCCCCCGTGGAACCCGAAACCATCACTGCCGCCCCCGCAATTCCCGCGGACGACGAAGTCGCCGTGGCACTCGCCGAAGTCGGCATCACCGACCCGAAAATCGTCGCTGCCGTAAGGAGTATCGGCATAAACACTGCCGCTGATTTTGCGTTTGCCGACAAGGAGGACTTTCTCAAACTGGGTATTCTGCCCGTCGCGGCTAACAAACTCATTAGGTCGGCTGGTTCTCCTACTGTATCATCGGCGCCAGTAGCTCCGCCTCAGCCATTTTTCGGAGTAAACCCCGGTGCCACTCAGCTTGAACGACCTTCGCTGCTCCCCACGGTAAGGGAGTACTCTACATCGTGGCTGGGCAAGCTCAGGGCGTCCGGCAATGTCAAATTCACGCCGAGCTTAGTGCTACCAGTATGCCGTGCTTTGGCAGTCGAGCGTTGCGGCATTGATTACTTCGGAATTCCGAAAAAGATTGTGGCGGCCATGGAAGCTTTTGCGGATGAGTATGCTGAGTCTGTACCCGACGAGTTCTACGAACTCGAAGACAAAGTACTGGAGCGCGATTATTCCGAGATAGCGCGCATTTTCAAGGGGTACAGGGCGACCCGGCATGCGAGTCCGAAAAGACGAAAGAAGGTTCTCGAGATTCTTAATAACCACGTTTGGCCGTCCTTAAACGACTACTTCAAACGTCTTGAGGACTGGTATCAGAGGTACGACGCGGCCAGGAATAATGTTTCCCGTCTGCTCGGCGGGCGTTCTGGAGTTTTGCCGTCCACCAATGATCTCGAGGATTATAATGCGACAGTGGTTGATGCGTTTAATAAGGTTTTTGCCGGTGTCGGCAAAGCCACATCCGCCACGATCGCGCTTGAGGCGGAACAGATTGATGGAGCCTTGAGTATCCCGAATCTCCATCAAATGATTGGAGCGCCCTCTTTTGAACACATGATTACCAGACTCGGCATCGAGGTCGCGCCCACTCTTAACCGATATGTTGAAGGCCTCGCCCAGTTCGCGCTGGCTATTGTGAAAGCATGCGATATCCCGGCAGGTCAGTCAAAATATGACTACTACGAAGACCTCTACATGCTTAGCGTCGATATCAAGCCTTTCCTGGACGGTGGCGGTAGGGGTGAGAGCCGTGTAGGCAGCTCTTCCAACCCCACCAGCCTGACCGGCGACCATATTGATTTGTAACCCCCGCACCTTAACCGAAACGTCCCCGGAGCAATCCGGGGGTTTTCTAGTACTATTCACGGGCGTTATTTGACTTTTGGCGTTCGGTGTGATATAGTCAACAGGAGAGATGGCGACTTTTTCGCCGTCTTGTAATAGCTTAACAATCGGGCAACACAAAAAATGACAGATGCGGAGGGAAAAATGATGTCGGAAACTGATTTCAAAGACCTGACGGTCGAGACTGGCACTGGCTTGTGCAAAATCGGCAAAAAGCTTAAAAGGCGAACAGCAGAGGACCCTTACGAACTATACCTGTGCGAAGAGGGTGGAGCGGTTCTTTGGAGCCGTTCCGGTTATCGAGCGGCTGCCAATCAATCCCGAGTTGTCGCCGAAGGAGCTTAGCAAAACCATCGCCTCTATTGTTAGCGACAAGGCGCGCATTCCGGTCCGGATGGTATCCATCGGGCCAACCGAGCGAGACAAGATCTTGCTCTAGATTTGCACATTAACGACAAATCCCCCGGAAGCGTTTCCGGGGGTTTTAAACGCTAAAATCTCAAATGCATATAGTTGACTAAAAAACAAATATCTGCTACCATTAAAAGCAAGATGGGCGCAATTTACTTTTATAAGAGAGGATGTGCTATGAAAAATGGCAAACACAACCGAGTCGCTCCAGGAGAAATTAACCCGGCTTAGGAACAACGACCTCGAAGAGGAGTTGGCCAGTCTGGCTCTCGAACCCAAAAAACATCAAGTAGCGGTAAATCGTGCGGAAGAAGTAATCGAAGACGTATATCAGGTGCTCCACAAGCTGATCTATAGAGGCATGGGCGTGGGGTACTGGGAAGACATCGATGTAGACAAAGACCTGCGATGCTACCAGTCTAGTGCGTTTGACGGTAAGTTATTCAGAACTACGCTTAAACAGGTCAAGATCCTCACCGGCCTCGAAATCAGATTCGAAAAAAATCCTGGAGCAGAATACGACTTCAGTCTTGCCAAGTATTGCATGGACGTTCGCACGTGTTATGACCCAGAAGTCTTCCTGCGTCAGGACTTCGTGGAATTGTTTGCCGAGGCAGAGAGGCGCGACCAGCTGTGGAAAACACATCTCCCGGCCTTCGCTAAGCACTGCGTCGAACAATGCAAAAAGAAGCTTGACGCGAAGATTGACGCTGGCTTCAGTACCCGGGCTTATATGACGGTCGGCATAGATCTGAGCATCAGTGCAAGGATCAGTGAAGTAACGAATTCGTTTAGTTTTGACAATCTTCGTGTAGACTATGACAACTTGACTCTAAGTCGGCGCAAAGAGCTTTTCGTTGAGATGAACAAACTTATCGTAGGTGGTGAGATCGATATTAGTGAACATCTTAGAAAGAGCAGCTGCAACTATCTCACCATCAACGAAGCTATCACCAGATCACCCAACCTGCACCCAGTGCTTTATTTCGGCGAGTTCTGCAAGAAAGTAAGAAAATGGGTTCCGCCGGAAGTTAAACAGCTTATTGACGCCATCCCAAACAACCTGCAGACACCCGCTGAGGCCTCACAGGTCAGAAACCTGGCCCCCAAGCATACGCTAGCTTTTGTTTGGGAAGACGGGGCGCTTGAGGTATCGCCCTCCTGGCTCATTGAGCGCAGCACGCTCTGGCGCAAAGTGGTAAAAGCCGTTGAGCGCAAGATGGGTGTCACCGTAACGAACTCGTTCATAGAGGGACCGGCTTTGAGGTCATTGTTCAAACAAGATCGATATGAATGTCGTTTCGAGTACAGCATCCCCTATGGCGCCAACTCCGAATTCTGTAAACAGCAGCTGGAAATTGAACGCAAAATCAGTGATATCATCAGCACTAAGGTAAACTACGTAGCCAAATGGTTCGCGAACTGGATTATGGATAGGATTAATGGGGGAGTTCACGATCCCGTGGATGACGGACACACGAAGTTTGAACTTAATAGCTCAGACAAAGACGAAAGAACCTACCGTTGGTTGTATAATGCTGCAGGTCCCCACTTCCTGATTCCACTCGACGACCCATTCACTGGCTTGTCAATCGACTTACTAAAGGCAAACCGCGGGTTCTACTGCGCTATTTGTACACGGATTGAAGAGATTACGGACGGGCAGCTCTCTTACTGCGTCAGACACACATTCACAGATGGAGATACAATCTATATCACGGTAAAAAAAACCTAACGCACATCGTCTACCTCTGAGTAGGCACCTCTCTACCCACCCCATACCACCGCTCAGGTTCATTTCCCGGGCGGTTTTTTCCCGCCCTAAACTCCCGGCTATGTCGGGGGGTTTAGGGCGGGCTAGCAAAATCCTCCGGCTATGCCGGAGGACAGTTAACGGCAAACTAGCATAGCTTGGGCAGGAACACCTGCCGTACAAACAACTTGGTTGCCAGATGGCGAAAGCCGGAGTCGTAAAATGGACTTGCGCCGTCGATCGTGCGGAACTTGGCGTAGTTGGGGTTGTAATTCGGCCACCACCTGGCATAGCCCTTATGTAGCAGCCGATACAGCAGCGTGTCGTGTTCTAGGTTCTGTAGGCATATTGAACGGACTTCCGAGTCGGTCTCGGCAAAGTATAATGGGAACAGGTCTTTCTGCAAGCTATCAATCTCAGCTGCGTCGCCGACCAAAACCGTGTTAAACAGCAGATGAATCCAATAGGCCTTTTCGGCTTTCCAGTCTGGCCCTAGGATGCTCAAGTTATACCCTGTAAAAAGGTACTCGAGCCAAGAGCAAAAACCTTTACCCAATTCAGCTTTAGCTATCAGATAAACATCTACATCCGAATCGGGCAATCCATAGCCCTTCACTCTTGAGCCTCCCACCAGCACGGCGGGGCGAACGAAGTCGCTCAATACCGGGTTATCCTTTAGAATCCGCTCAATTCGCGCAATCTCCGCCGCGACCTTTGTCATATTATTGGAGTACGGGGCTGCTAAACTCGGCAACCTGTTTAACGTCGTACCGACCAACGGTCGGTTGGCCTCTGCCAGCGCTGCCTCTGCATCTTTAGTTTCCAGCCACTTCTGCCGATTTTCCGATACGTACAGCGGGGCAGCGACCTCCGGCAAATCCGGCAATTCTGCCGCGTAAAAGGCCAAATCAACCGATTGCTTGTTGGTTAGAATGCCAAAAGCGTACAGAACTGGCTGGACATCGGCAAAGCTGTGTTTGAGCACCAAGTCGCTGCTATCTTCAACCATCTGGCGCACTTCATCAAACTCAACCATGCCTTCCCGGATCAGCCACGGCAACAGGTGCATAGCCTTAACCACTCTGGGCGGGTCGCCGGCCCTCGCGCTTAATTCTAGAATGTCGCCGTCAACGTATATCGCGCGCATGTCATGAGCATGCAACAGGTTCCGCCAAGCATTCAGGTAGGCCGCACGAAAGTCATCACTACATTTGGGGAGCACCTCGAAAGGCAAGTAAAGAACCAACCTATAGTATTCCGGGTCGGCCAGCAGGGAAGCCAGGGCACCGTAGAACCCCTTGGTGTCGTGACCAGTTATGTCGTCGCCTCTTCTTTCTGCGACGGCAATGGTTGAGCGAGGGTCCCGGATCCGATCCAGGACAGGTACTACAGAGTTCGCACAATTTATGCGTTCTTTGATCTGCTTCGCAAGCTCCGGTTGGCCCGGCCAAATCGCCGCAGCCGCTCGGGAGTTGTGCAGAAGGTCCGCTACTGGAAAAACAGTAGGCATCTCGTCGCCCTCCTTTTGCTAATTTATCATGTCAACGTACTGTAGTTGCACTGTGGCAATAACTATCCCTATTTTACCATTTTTCCCAGTGTACGTCAACTGTGCTATAATAAACCAAATGAATGAATTCAAATTAGTCTCCAAATATCAACCCACTGGCGATCAGCCCAGCGCTATCGCCCAGCTTTCCGCCGGGCTAAGAAATGGTGTTCGCGAACAGACACTATTAGGAGTGACGGGGTCGGGTAAAACATTTACTATGGCCAATTTAATCAAGCAGCACAACAAGCCCACGCTGGTTTTAGCCCACAACAAAACCCTGGCGGCGCAGCTGTTTTCCGAATTCCGCGAGTTCTTCCCGGACAACGAGGTTCATTACTTTGTTAGCTATTTTGACTACTACCAGCCCGAAGCCTA
>DBCV01000010.1:15522-16699 GCA_002293245.1 Candidatus Saccharibacteria bacterium UBA949
GACGAAATCGACAAACTCCGCCATGCGGCGACAGTATCGCTCCTGACAAGGCGCGATGTGATCATTGTCGCCTCCGTGTCCTGCATCTACGGTATCGGCGATCCCGGCAGCTATATGGATATGTCCCTGACCGTCAAAAAGGGCGAGCGTCGCGTCCAAGACAAGTTTATCCGGCTGCTGACCGACATTCAATATCACCGCAACGACGTGGATTTTCACCGCGGCACCNNGCACCTTCCGCGTGCGCGGCGACAGCGTGGACATTTTTCCAGCCGGCAGCAGTAATGCTATCAAGATTGAATTCAATTTTGACACTGTTGAGCGGATTATGGAAATCGACCCGCTAACCGGGGAGATTCTAAAGGAGCCTGCAGAGGTGACGGTTTTCCCCAGCAGCCACTACGTGACCCCGAAAGAGCAGATCGAAGGCGTGATTGGCAAGATTGAAGCCGAATTTGACGAGCGCCTGCAGTTTTTTGAATCGCAAGGTAAGTTTCTTGAGGCCCAGCGGCTTTCCCAACGCACCAAATACGATATCGAAATGCTTAAAGAAACCGGCTTTGTTAAAGGCATCGAAAATTATTCTCGCTACCTGACCAACAGGGAAGCGGGCGAGCAGCCCGCCACGTTAATTGACTATTTTCCGGACGATTTCTTGCTACTGGTTGACGAATCACACATGACTTTGCCGCAAGTTCGCGGAATGTATAACGGAGACCGGGCGCGCAAAGAGATTNNAGCGCGCTGGATAACCGCCCCTTAACGTTTGATGAGTTTAATGCGCACATCAACCAGGCGATCTACGTTTCCGCGACCCCCGGGCCATACGAACTTGCCCGCAGCCCGGAGCCAGCCCAGCAGGTGATTCGCCCCACCGGTTTGCTCGATCCGAAGATCACCGTTAAGCCCACCAAGAACCAGGTTGACGACCTGGAAGAGGAAATTGACCAAAGAATCGCCAAAAGCCAACGTGTGTTGGTGACAACTCTAACCAAGCGCATGGCCGAAGACTTAACGACTTTCCTACAAGAACGCGGGCTAAAAGTCGCCTATATCCACAGCGAAGTAGATACGCTCGACCGCAGCGACATTCTGCGGGACCTCCGGGCCGGCGTTTATGATGTGCTGGTCGGTATCAACCTATTGCGCGAGGGCCTTGACCTGCCTGAAGTTAGTT
>DBCV01000015.1 GCA_002293245.1 Candidatus Saccharibacteria bacterium UBA949
CTGAACCTTCGTGGCAGCTACCGGCGTCTATTGGAGTATGATATAATGCGGTGTAGAAAGAAGGGAGTGACTATGGACGGAAATCAGATTAGGGATAGGTTTTTGAATTTTATGAAAAAACGAGGGCATGCGGCGGTTGCGCCGGCGCCGTTGGTGCTGGAAAATGACCCGACCACTCTGTTCACTGGCTCGGGCATGCAGCCTTTACTGCCGTATCTGCTCGGTAAAGAACACGAGGCTGGGGTGCGGTTGACTGATGTGCAAATGTGTGTGCGAGTGCAAGACATTGAAGACGTGGGCGATAACCGGCACGATACTTACTTTGAAATGTTGGGCAACTGGAGTTTGGGTGATTATTTTAAGGAAGAGCAAATTCGGCAGTTTTTTGAGTTTTTGGTGGACGAGGTTGGGTTGGACCCGGGACGAATCTACGCGACCTGCTTTATTGGTGACGAAGAAAATGGCATACCGCGCGATACGGAATCGGCAGAGATTTGGCAGAAGTTGTTTGCGGAAAAGGGAATTGAAGCTAAGATCGCCGAGATTGGCGATGCGAAGGCTGGCGACAGGCGGGGGATGAAACCGGGCGAACGGATATTTTTTTACAATGACAAAGAGAATTGGTGGAGTCGGTGTGGTGGAATCAAAACTACACCGATTGGTGACCCGTGTGGGCCAGATTCAGAAGTGTTCTATGACTTTGGCGAGGCAGCGCATCAGCCGGGGTTTGGATTGGCGCATCCGGCTTCTGATTCCGGGCGGTTTATAGAGATTGGCAACCAAGTGTTTATGGAATACCGCCGCAAAGAGGACGGTTCGTTTGAACCGCTGTCTGCCAAGAATGTGGATTTTGGTGGGGGTCTGGAGCGGATTGCGGCTGCGGCTATTGATACGCCGGACATTTTTGAAACGAGCTTGTTTAGGCCGATCATCACCGAACTGGAGAGGATTAGTGGCAAGGAATATGCAGGGAATCAGGCGGAGATGCGAGTGGTTGCTGACCATTTGCGCACGAGCGTTTGTTTGGCTGCGGCTGGCCTAGTTCCCAGTAACAAAGAGCAGGGGTATGTGATGCGCCGACTGGTGCGAAGAGCGGTTCTGAAGGCACTGAGTTTGGGCATTGAACAGAACTTGATTGAGGCGACTGTGCCCGCGATTGTGGGTATATATCGTGATTCTTACCCAACTTACGCTAAGCAACAAGATATGATAGTTCAAGTTTTGCAAAAAGAGGAAAAAGCGTTTAGACAGACACTCAAACGAGGACTGCGGGAGCTAGATAAACTCGGACGGGTGGGAGATGGTGCAAAGGTCAAGATTTCTGGCGAAGATTTGTTTATGCTGCAAGATACGTTTGGCTTTCCTTTGGAACTTTCGGTTGAGGAAGTTGCGATGCGGGGGATGGAATTGTCGAAAGGCCACAGAGCCGAGTTTGATGTGAAGCTAGCCGAGCAGCGCGAGCGTTCGCGGACGGCAACTAAAGGCGTATTTAAGGGTGGATTGAGCGACCACTCGGACAAAGACGTGCAGTACCATACGGCGGCACACTTGTTGATGGCGGCTTTGCGCCAGGTATTGGGCGACTCAGTGGCGCAAAAAGGGAGTAATATTACCGCAGAACGAATTCGCCTAGACTATTCTTGGGACGAGAAGTTGACGGATGGGCAAAAAGCGGAAATTGAAAAACTGGTGAATGATGCGATATACGCAGACATGCCAGTGGTGTGCTCGGAGCATGATACCGACTATGCTTTAGGCGAGCTGGGTGCGACCGGCGCATTTCGCGACAGGTATGGTGATAAGGTCAAAGTTTATACTGTTGGGTCTGAACAGAAACCGGTTTCGCGGGAGGTCTGCGGCGGTCCACATGTGGAAAATACCCGAGAGCTACATAAGAACGGCGAAAAGTTTAAGATAATTAAAGAGGAATCGTCTTCGGCTGGGGTGCGGAGAGTGAAGGCGGTTTTGGCCTGAAATTACTGTTCCATTAGCGCTGGCGATGCCATATAATGGGAGTATCTGACCGACATGGAAGATGTTGGATAAGGAGGTACATTCCAAGAAAATGTTGGATAAGGAGGTACATTTCAATGGGAAAAAGTGTGGCGGAACTTAAGTTTAACTTCGGGCCAATGGGCTGTGGGAAAACAATAGATTTACTTCGAGCCGCGTACAGCTACGAAGAAAAAGGACTTGAAGTGGCTATAATGAAACCGGCCGTGGACACGAAGGCTAACCAGAACATCCAGAGCCGGATTGACGGCTTTGAACGGTCAGTGAACTACTTAATTTGCCCCGGATGTAATATATTGGAGGTAATTCGGCGCAAGTTTAGTAAGGTGAGTTGCGTGATTATTGACGAGGCGCAGTTTTTGTCGGCGGAACAGATTGACCAGTTGCGCGCAGTCACGTTGCGGCTGGGAATTCCAGTCACGTGCTATGGGTTGCGCACGGACCGCTTTGGTGAACTGTTTCCGGGCTCGACTCGGCTACTGGCGATTGCAGATCGACTGGTGGAAATGGACACGATTTGTGAGTGCGGCAGTAAAGCGACCATGACCGGGTGCTTTGTTGACGGCAAATTCACGACGAAGGGCGCGAATGGCGCTGGTCAGGTTCTGATTGACGGCGCGACCGAGGCGCGATATGTAGCGCTGTGCCCGAGGTGTCACGCAGATTACACTAACGGTGTATACGGTAAGGAGGTGTTGTAGAAATGAATGGACGGTATATTGTCCTTGAAGGCCAGGATGCGACTGGTAAGTCAACACTGGCTAATAGGCTGGCGGAGCACTATCGCAGGCAGGGGCGAAAAGTGGTCGTGATGCACGAACCGGACGGCGACCTGCCGAGCGCCAAAGTCTTGCGAACACTGCTTAAGAAAAAGGCGTATGATCTTGACCCCCATTCCTTAGTGTTGCTGTTCACGGCCGCCCGCAATGAACTGTGGCGAAAGCTAGCGGAGCCTTGCTTGGCCAAAGACGGGGTGGTGATTTCGGCCCGGAATTGGTGGTCAACTTTAGCTTATCAGGGCTATGGGTTCGGCATCGACTTGGGTTTTATTGAGGAGTTGACGAGAAAGTGCCTGCCGGAAAGATATGTTAGCCCGGATTGGGGCGTGATTTTGGTGCTGGATGATGCCGAAAGAGATAAACGACGGTTCGGTAGGGAATATGATTCCTCCAAAGATACGTATGAATCGCAATGCGATGACTTCCAGCGAGCCGTCACTAATTCTTACTACAAAATCGCCAAGAAGTACCGAGTGCCGGTGATGGATGCTTCGCCACCGCCGGACGAGCTGTTTAGAAATGTCTTAAAGCTCTTTATGCAAAACGCCCCCGATTAATACAGGGGGTGTTCCTTTATTTGTCAAAATGTGGTAAGATGGGCCGATATGGAAATGGCAAGAATTAGAAATGTGGCGATCATCGCGCACGTTGACCACGGCAAGACTACGCTGGTGGACGGGCTGTTGAAGCAGTCAAAAACCTTTCGGGAGAATCAGGCGGAGATGTCGCAGACGCTGATTATGGATTCTGGCGACCAGGAGCATGAGCGGGGAATCACCATTACGGCCAAAACTACGGCAGTGCGATGGGACTCTGGCGACGGCGATTATAAAATCAACATTATTGACACGCCGGGGCATGCTGATTTTTCGGGCGAAGTTGAAAGAACTTTGAATATGGCGGATGGCGTGCTATTGGTAGTAGATGCGCAGGAGGGGCCGATGCCGCAGACTAAGTTTGTTCTGCGTAAGGCATTGGAACTTGGCTTGAAGCCGATCGTGGTGATAAACAAAATTGACAAGCCGGCCGCAAGGATTTCGGAAGTTTTGGATGAAGTTTCAGATTTGTTTCTGGAGCTNNGAGTACCCTGTGTATTATGCGATTGCGCGGGATGGCCGAGCCGGCGCCTCGGAGGAATTGGATGAGGATTTGTCGGCGGTTTTTAAGGCGATTGTGAGCGAAATCCCGGCGCCGAAGATTGACACGAATGCGGACAAGGGCTTGCAAATGCTAGTGACCAGCTTGGCGTATGATAATTACTTAGGTAAGTATGCAGTGGGCAAGATCGTGCGAGGTAAGGCTAAAAAGGGGCAAGAAGTGACGGTAATGAAGACCGGAGCGACCGAGCCAGTTAAGGCAAAAATCGACAGGTTGTTTGCGTTCAAGGGATTGGAAAAAGACGAAGTCCCAGAGGTGGCAGCCGGGGACATCGTGGCGATTACTGGTGTGGCGGAGGCGCAGATTGGCGATACGTTGGCTGCGCGGGAGAACCCGGAGGCTCTGCCAGCGATTGAGATTGAAGCACCCACAATGAGTATTTATGTCGGGCCGAATACTAGCCCGATGAAGGGGCGGGAAGGCGACTTTACTACCAGCAGGCAGATTGGCGACAGGCTTAAGAAAGAGCTGGAAACAAATATCGCTTTACGGCTAAAAGAAGATGGTTTAGGCTTTACGGTTTCTGGCCGCGGAGAGCTACACCTGTCGGTGCTGATTGAAACGATGCGGCGCGAGGGGTTTGAAATGGAAGTGGGGCGGCCGGAGGTGGTGCTGCGAGAGATTGATGGAGTTTTGTCGGAGCCCGTGGAAGACCTGACGATTGAAGTTGATCCGGAGTTTATGGGGGCGGTGAGTCAGGAGTTGGGTTTGCGCAGGGCGAGTTTGGTGAATCAGGAGGTCAGTGGTACCGGTGCGATGCGCTTTGCTTATGAGATTACGACAGCGGCGATGATTGGCCTGCGTTCGGAATTATTGACTGCGACTAAAGGAACGGTGACCATGAACTCTTTGCCAAAGGGCTACCAACCGATTTCGACCTCCGGCAGCGGCTATGCGCAGGAACGAAATGGCGTGCTGGTAGCGTTTGAGCCCGGGCCAGCGACGGCGTACGCCTTGTCGGCTGCCGAGGCGCGAGGAGTGCTGTTTATCGGCCCGGGGACGGATGTCTATCAGGGTATGATCGTAGGTTTAGGAAATCGAAAAGAGGACCTGGACTTGAATGTCTGCAAAGGCAAACAACTGACGAATATGCGTAGCAAGGCGAGCGACGGGGCAATTCAATTAACCCCGTTTACGCAACTGAGCCTTGAGCAATGCTTGGATTTTTTGGCCGAAGATGAATTGCTAGAGGTGACGCCGTTGCACCTGCGGCTACGAAAGCGATTCTTGGACCCGATTGTGCGGAAAAGAGAAGCAAGAAAGTAGTTTGCCTACCTCTACGGCTTAGATTGACTTTCGTGTTCCGCTCGTGGTATTATATGGCTATCAACGCTAAGGAGATAAGACTATGCCTGACGAAAAAAATGCAAATACTTTCCCGACACAGCCCGTGTTTCGGTCGGAACCTCAACTTCAGCCGGAACCTAGACTAGGAGGCCAACCAATAAATCAAAGTGGTGCTGTCGGGCAAGGTCAAATATCGCAATTACAGTTTTCATCGCCACAACTTACGCCGATACAGATGCAAGACTCAAGCCAAGAACCATCGTCGCCCAGACCCGTGCCCACCCAACGCCATCATGTAAAAAAAAGGTTCTGGCTTCGGATAGCAATAATAGTTGGCGCTGTTGGTATAGTTGCGGTGGCAGCAATTGTATTTCTTATCGATCGTCAGGCTAGCACGCTTACATGTTCTATGCCCGAATCTTCATTATACGGGCTGACGATAGGGAGAGAATTTATATTTAGTTTTGAGGGTAGCGGAAGGACCTTAAGTACGACGAATTATACGCAGACTATACGCCCTGATTCTAACAGCTCATATGGCGTAACAACCGATGAGATTTATGAAGTCACTACTGAAGAAATTAATGAAAATGGTCAAACCAAGTTCGTCACAACCCGGCAGGGCGATAGCGTGGTTTCCAGAGCTAACGATCTTACGAAAGACGAGCTGTATGATTATGCGGGACTTACTCTAATATCTATTGGCGGTGGCTTTACCCGTGACGCTTTGAAGAATGAGCTTACGAAAGATGAGATGACCTGCAACTAGACTTTAACCATGTCCGTAGTGTAAGTATTTCCTTGCGTATCAGTAATCACGAAAAGACAATAGTAGTCGGAGCTGTTTTCTAGATCGCTTAGCTCTATACTGAAGCTGCTATCACCAGGGACTTCCCAGCCAGTTATACTTTCGGAGTTTTGCCAATCCCATGTATAGTCTCCGTTTGTGTCAAAAATTTTGTACTTAGAATTGACAAATTGAATTGTATCCCATTCTGCCAGATTGATGCTTTCCTTGGTGCTGGCTGGGTCCTCGATGTTAGCAGCCGGGATAACACCTACTATTATGCCCTTGGGGTTATCATCGTCGACTTTAATCAGGAAAAACACGAGCTTGTTTTGCCAATTCGCAAATGATTCGCCAAAAGCTGTCAGCAATGCGGCGGACCGATATATCACAAAACCCTCTCTGCGCTCTGCCTCCGTGGCGATGATAGGAGCCTTAGTTCCGTCATCGTTGTTTATTAAATTGAACTCGTTTTGATAAAGGTTCGCGCTTAGGACTCCGTCATTACTTAACGTTGTGTCGCTACTAGAGAAAACTGGAGAATAATAACCTTCTCCGGCATCTTTGAATATGATATATCGGCTTTGATGATACGATTCAAGGACTTTTGTGCCTAGGTCTATCGATAACGTGGGTCGCCCCCCGTCCGGGCTTTTCGATAGTGATAATTGTTTGCCTTTGAAATCTAAATCTGTCAATCGACTCCCAGTCAAGATCCCAGCGGCTTTGCGCACAAAGCCCCTATATTCTGGAGAGAAATTGATACGATCGTAAAGTGTTAGGAATTGGTCTACGAGACTTTTTGTTCGATACGGATAATAAATTGAGATGCCGTTAGCACCAAGCATGTTTGTGCGCTGATATGCGATTAGACCATCTAGTTTGCCTAGTAGACTTGCCGCTTCTAGGCTGTGGGCATTCCGTAAGTTGCCGACGGCGCTATAAAGATCTACTAGGTCGAAGCTATTATCGTATTCGTCGCACTGGAAACACCTGCCTTGAGTCATTGCGTTGGCAATTGATGAGAAGTCCCCTCTGTCCAGGCTTGCTGATACGGAGGAGAATAGGTCAGACAAACTGTTCTCGGCATCAGCTAGCTTTGATAGATTGATCAGGGACAATGAAAGGTCGTAAAAGTCTAGCCCTTCGTTGATGTAAAAAGCTAAGTAGGAGTCAATAATACCTCTGGCTAAAGTAGTGCTATCAAGATCTGTATTGACGTTTCCGAGGAAGCTCCAGTCCCAACCATATGCTGGTTCGACCTCTTGGGATCCGATAAACCAATCTGCGTATTCGTCGAAGGTAGAGGCGACCTCGATGGTGCCCATCAAGCACGCATCAAATCCTACCAGCTCCAATTTATTATTGCTAGAGAAAGGGCTAGTCCGCAGCGCTTGGTCGATTTCGCTGAGCAACATAGTCTCTTCGCTTTGTTCATCATAGCCGAATCCGATGATAGGTCCGTTGCCGTGATCCCAGAAAAATAAGTCGTATAGGTCGGTTTTGAAATTATTGTAGGCGTAGCTCAAGAAGCCAGAGAGTGTTCGTGGCTGATTGAAGCTACCCGAGTTACTGCTGTCAACCTCTTGGAACCCAGAATCCGTTAATTGGTATGTTGTGCCGTTAGTGAATCCATTTTGCCAGTGCCGTGCTCCGGAGGCGTAGACTAGGACGTTATTGTCGCGAAGATTGATACCCGATCTCTCTATTTCCTCTAAGTCATCAGTTGCGGCACCCTGTAGGGATTCAAGATCCGAGCCAATCATGTAAACCATGATTGTGCGAGTACCGGTTTTACCTTGATCGGATGAGTTGATGGCGCCATTGCCGCCTGTGCCAGTTTTTGAAATACTCATGGCTACGATTGCGATAACAACTGCTAGTAACAACATTGCTCCTACTAAGATAAATGATATAAAACGTTTTTTAGCTCGGACCATGAGAGGCTCTTGTGGTGGTTGTGGCCGTGGTTGCTGGGGCGGAAATGGCGGTTGTGGAAATTGCAGTGGCTGTATTACTGGCGCTGGGTGAGGAGGCTGGAAAGCTTGCTGGGGTTGTGGAAATTGATCTGGCGTTAGTTGGGGTTGCTGCTGGTTAAACACCTTGCCCGTACTCCTAGAGGAGTTGAACCTGTTTAATAATCGCGATAATGAGTGGTATTACGGCTAGACAATTGACTACAATTCCGGCTATAGCAATCTTGCGCTTACTTGTATTGAGTGAATCTATCCCTAGAAATACGCCGATCAGAAGACCTAGCCCGCCGATGAAGATGCTTGTGAGTGGCAAAATAATTGCTAAGATGCCGATGCCGATGGAGAAATAAGCAAACTTGGCTTTATGCTCCGTTGAAGGTTTTGATGATGGTACATATGCCGGTGCTGATGGCACAGCCGTCCGTGTCTGCGCCGGGTTGCCACTTTCTGCAATGTTATTGCTACCGAGTAGCTGAACCATTTGCGTCATGTCTTTGCTTGCTCTCTTTTTTATTGCCGATCCGTAGAATCCGACCAGCTCCTGTTCCTTCTTGTGTGGTTTTCCGATGAAGCCTTCTAGGATAATTTTGTTGGGCTCGTTTTTTACGGCGATAAACCATGGTTGAACCAATCCGGTCAGTAGTGTGTTCTTCATTAATACTTCTCCCCCTATATTCTCCGCAGTATATCCGTGATCGGAAAAGAATTTCTGCAAGGTTGAATTTGCCGAGTTGATATCTGCTATGTCTACTGCAACTGTTGTGCGTGCCATACTATTGTACCTCTTTCTTTGTTTGCTGTTGGTATTATAGCACAAGCATTCGGTGCATCTCAAGGTCGAAGAGGGCTCTTGGACATATGACTCTTCGTTGAGAATACCAGGGAAGTATGATATCATATAGGATATGAGTAAAGCTAAGGTACGAACACGGTTTGCGCCGAGCCCGACTGGGTATGTGCATATTGGCAACATCAGGTCGGCTATTTTTCCGTACTTGATTGCAAAAAATGCAGGTGGAAAGTTTATTTTGCGAATTGAAGATACTGACCGCGCCAGATTTGTGGCTGATGCCGAAAAAGTGCTAGAAGATGTGATGCTGTGGCTGGGGTTGCAATGGGATGAAGGACCGGTAGTTGGCGGGCCATTTGCGCCATATCACCAGACCGAACGGCAGGATATATATATTAAGTGGGCGCAAAAACTGATTGATAAGGGACTGGCTTATGCGGATCCGTATTCGGCAGAAGAATTGCAAAAGATGCGTGAGGAAGCCGATGCAAACAAGCGACCGTTCGTCTATCGCGAGCATCGGCCAGAGAACCCGCCGGAGTGGAAAGTGGGAATGCCATTGCGATTCAAGCAGACGGATTTGAAGTCTTGGCATTGGCATGATGCTGTAATGGGGGATTTGAGTGCCGGCCCCGAGGCTTTGGATGATTTTATTTTGATAAAGAGCGACGGGTTGCCGACGTATAATTTTGCGCATATTGTGGATGATGCGGAAATGGAAACCACGCATACCACCCGTGGGGTGGAGTATGTATCTAGCACGCCAAATTACCTGGCTCTATATGAGGCGCTGGAATTGACGCCGCCGATTTTTGTTTCTTTCCCGCATATCTTGCGTCCAGATGGCAAGAAAAAGTTGGGCAAGCGGGATGGTGCTAAAAGTGTGACCGAGTATCGGGAGGAAGGTTATTTGCCAGAAGCGATGCTGAATTTCTTGGCGACCTTAGGCTGGAATGACGGAACCGAGCAAGAGATATTTACAATGGCAGAATTGATGGATAAGTTTGAGATTGGGCGAATTCAACGGTCTGGGGCAAGATTTGATGAGAATAAGCTGATTTGGATGAACGGCCAGTGGATTCGGCGACTTCCGGTCGAAGAGTTGTATACGCAGTCGGAAGGTTTTTGGCCGGCCAGTAGCGGGACCTGGGTGGGGCCAGACTTGCCTGCTTACAAAAAGCAGATCTTGGGATTGATGCAAGATCGGTTGAAGACGTTGGGTGACCTGCGCACTGGCACGGACTACTTCTTTGCCGACCCTGCGGTGGACCTGCAAATGATGACGGGTGATAAAAAGTTGAAGAGCTTTTCGGAGGCAGAGCTAGCGGACTTATTGCAGCGGACGGTGACGAAGTTGAACGACACTGAATGGACGAGTGAGAAGATTCAGGATAGTTTGAACGAACTGCTGGTGGAAACCGGCAAGAAACCGGTGCAGCTATTTAGTTTGATTCGGATTGCGCTGACTTTTGCACCATTTTCTCCAGCTTTGAACGAGACTATGGTAGTTTTGGGCAAGAACGTGGTGCTGGCTCGCTTGAACCGGGCAATCGAAGCTTTGACAAGCGACTAGACCGTGGTTTTTGCTCATCGGCGGATTTGGTGGTTCTGGCCGCTTATGCTAAAATGAGGGTATGATTGGGATTTTTGGCAGCAAAAAGCACGAAAAAGATAAGAACGGCGGTGATAACCTGGCTGAAAGTGCGCTTGTGTTGCATACGATTACGGATGGTATTTTGGTGATTGATGCTTCGGGGAATATAAAATTGGCGAATCCGGCGTCGATACAAATCGTGGGGTGGGATGATACGGATGTGGTCGGGCTGCATTGGTCAAGTGTTTTGATGCTGGCGGGTTTTAACGGGCAGCTGCTAGCCGAGGCGGAGAATCCGATCGCCAGAATGGTGGCGAATTTGGCGAATTTGCAAAAGTCGGAAATTACTAACACGCCAGGACCGGAGTTGGATGCAAAAGATCGGTTCTTTCAGTCTAAAGACTATCAGATTGTCACCCATTTTAGCAGTAAGCAGATTCCAGTGTCGCTGACGGCGATTATTGCGGATGACGGCAATGACAGTGTGGTGGTATCGTTTCATGATATTTCGGCAGAGTTAAAAAAGAACAGCGAGCAATCGGAGTTTATCAGCACGGCTAGCCACGAAATGCGCACGCCGGTGGCGGCGATCGAAGGGTTTTTGGGCTTGGCTTTGAATCCGTCAACCGCTACGATTGATGATCGCGCACGCAGTTATTTGGAAAAAGCGCATGATGCTAGTGAGCATCTGGGGCGACTATTCCAGGATCTACTAAGTACAACGGCGCTGGAAGATAAAAGATACAATATGCGCCCAGAGCCGGTGAATGTGAATGAGTTGACGCAGTCTATTGCTGGAGCTATGGTGCAAAAAGCGGTCGAGAAGGGGCTTAGTTTTTCCGTGATGCCGAGTGGCAGCGAACATTCTGGCTCAAAGCATATCGACCCAGTGTTTTATGCTAATATCGACAAAGATTTTTACAGTGAGATTCTGCAGAACTTTATCGAAAATGCCATAAAATACACCCATCAGGGCGGAATTACGGTTGACGTGGGCGGAGATGATAACAATGTGGTGTTGTCGGTCAAGGACACCGGTATCGGGGTGGCGCCGGAGGAGGTAAAGCACATTTTTCAGAAGTTTTACAGAGTGGATAATAGTGACACGCGGGAAATCGGCGGTACAGGTTTGGGATTGTTTATCACCAAAAAACGAGCTGAAGCCATGGGGGGTCGAGTTTGGGCGGAGAGCGTTCTGGGTTCGGGCAGCACTTTCTTCGCTTCTTTTCCGCGAATTAGCCTAGACGAATACAATCAGTTGATGTATAATAAGAACCAAGGCATGTTGGCTGATGATGGCCGACAGTAATAAAGGAGGAAGGGTCGAAATGACAAAGATATTATTGGTGGAAGACGACAAGAATTTGAGCGAGATTTATAAGGTACGGCTAGAGGCGGAAGGGTATCAGATTCTGTCGGCTCCGGACGGAGAAGAGGCATTATCCATGGCTACGGCAGAAAGGCCAGACTTGATTATTTCGGATATTATGATGCCCAAGATCAGTGGGTTTGATATGCTGGATATTTTGCGTTCGACGCCAGAGACTAAAGGGACAAAAGTTATTTTGATGACCGCGCTTTCCGGCAATGAGCAGCGAGAGAGGGGCGAGAGCCTGCGGGCCGATAAATACTTGGTGAAGTCGCAGGTGGGAATTGAAGATGTAATTAACGCAGTGCATCAGGTTTTGGGGGACAAGAACGGTGCAGTTGGTACTGAGGCGGCGGCGCAACCTGAGGCCACTCCTGGCTATACTGGCGCTCCGGCTACAGATACAGCCGCTTTTGGTGGCGCCGCACCAGCACAATCGCAGATGCCAAGTGATGCTGGGGCTGGTTTTGTGGGCGAGTCTGCCGCAGGGAATCCATTCATCGCGCCGCCGGAACAGAACTTCTAAAGGAATCGCGCGTTTGGCGGACCTATGCGGTTGAATAAGATGCTTGCCTACAGTTTGGGCGTTTCGCGGCGCGAAGCGGATGATTTGATTGCAGCCAAGCGGGTGCGAGTCGGAGGGGATGTGGCGCGGTTAGGGCAAACTGTTGAGGATTCTGCGGATACGGAGATTACATTGGACGGTAAGCCGATACCGAAGAGAGCCGGCTACACCTATGTGGTTTTGAATAAGCCCGCCGGGTATGTATCGTCAAGAAAACGGCAGGGCGAGCGGCAGACTTTGTATGAATTGCTGCCGGAAGAGTTCCGTAGTTTGAAGACCGTGGGTAGGCTAGATGCAGACAGCTCCGGGCTAATACTTTTGACGGATGATGGCGATTTTGCATTTGAGATGACTCACCCGAGATTTGCCAAGACAAAGGTCTATGAGGCTGGGTTGGACCGGCCACTTACACCCCTACATCAGCAGATGATTGCGGACCTTGGCTTAGAACTGCCGGATGGAAAGTCGAAACTGGGTTTGGAGCGGCTTGGCGATTCCGGAAAGTCTTGGCGGGTGACGATGCAAGAGGGGCGTAATCGGCAGATCCGTCGGACTTTTGGAGCTCTAGAGTACACGGTGGTTGCGCTACACCGGACGCACTTTGGCCGGTATGATTTAGGCGACTTGGAACCGGGCGAGTACTGTAAGACGAGCCGATAGATTAGTGTTTTGAGCTGCCGAGGCGCATCGGCCGGCAATGCTTTTTGATATGCAAGATGGTTAGGGCCAGGATCACAGTAATTGCCGTAAATGCGATAGCGTTGACGGCCAAAAAGTTGTTGCCTAAAAAGTTAAAATTCTGTGTTACGCTGACCACTGGGGCGCCCACTATATCGTCGTTCACTGTTGGTTTTCCTTGTTTTTGTGTTAATTTTTGCTGGTTTTTGTTTATAAATTAATTGCTACTATTATACATGATGGCTCGGAAAAAAGCAAGAGGATTTTACACAGATTTATCCACAGGTTAAGTTATACGTAAGTAATCTCGACACCGGCCAGGTTGATATTGCCGACCAGAGTGACGGTCTTGCCGCCTTTTTCGCTGTCGCTAGAGCGGCTGCCGTGACCGTTCTTTTCTTCCACGCCAGCCAGGTTGGCGTGGAGATCGTTGACGACCCGCCAGTTCCGGGGGATAAATAGCTCGACCCCAGAGAATGACCCATTTATCTCGATGACCGCGCTGTCGCCCTTGATTTTAGCGTTGTCGAAATAGGCTTTGATCGCACCGAATTGGCATTCCAGAACGGCGCGACGGAAATCTTCGGAATTGATGTATTTGATTGTGGAACCAAAGCTGACGTGGACGGTGGTTTCCTCGCCGTCGGCTTCATCGATAACTTTGTCGTAGTCGCCCCGGTATTTGTGGCTGTTATGGCTACCCCAGCGGCGATGAAACAAGATAGAGAAACCGATGGCCACAAGGGCGGCGGTGGCCCAAAGGGTGCCAATGCCGCGGCCGCTCAAGTTGACGAGGTCGGTTTGGGTGGCCAGGATGGTAATAATCCCAGCTGCCGGCATAAAGAAGCCGAACCATTGCAGCTTGACCAAGCTGCCGATGCCGATGGCGGATAGGAAGATTATCAGGAGCAGCCAGCCGATATTTATTCCAAAGGTAAAGATACCCGCGGCGCTTAGAGCAACCGCGGCGGCCGCGGCGAGGAAAAATAATCCCCAAAAAGCCCGCCAGATTCCATATTTTTTATTCATTTTATAATGCTCCTTTCGTTTAATTTGTTGCGTAACTGCTTGAAATAGCTGCGTGAAACGTTGATTTGTTTGTGCGAGTCCCTGAACTGCACTAAGCTGGGGCCGGTGAGATTGCGACGGATAGATAAAATGTGCCGAACGCCAATGATGGTTGATTTGGACGCCCGGACGAAACTGGCGGGTAGCGATTCTTCGAGCTCGTAGAGTTTGGAGCGAATTTGGTAGGTTTCCGCCCCTGTATGGGCAAAAGTCTGGCTATCTACGACTTCAAAGAATATGAAATCTTCGGGGGCGAGGTAGAAATTTTTGCCACCCTGGTTGACCTCTAGTCGTTGGACATGTCTGAGGGCAGACATGACTTCGGCCTGAATCCGCTTGGCTTGCCCGGGATTTGCTGGACAGCGAATGACGACCTCTGTTTCCTTTAGTTTTTCGTCTGTTTCTACTTGGATTTTCATCGCAGTTCCATCCTAAGGTTAATTATATATATCCGTAGCAAAATGTCGAGGGTTTTGGCGTGAGAGGTGAAAAAAATGCCGCGAAAGGTCGGTTGCTGAGGTGTTTCTCGTATGCTGTAGCGGATAAGCTTAACCATTTTATTGCAGAAAAAGCTAAAGTCTATAAAAACTATTGACTTTCTTGCATGTGTGTGCTATACTGCTTATGTAGCGCTGAAATCAGTAAGGGTGATCCAGTGCAAGGTTTGGTAGTTTCATAATTAACCCTGAAAAGGGATAGACCCACAAAAGAAAGGGGAGAGATATATGTTCAAGAAAATCAAGCAATTTTTTAAGACGGCATCAAGGCGGAAAGCCGCGGTGTTGGTAGCAGCGGCTTTGGCAGCTGTGGCGGTACCGGCGGCGATGAACGCCTGGGGCCCGTCGCGCGGGAGCGACTTTGGCAGCAACTTGCCAACATTTACGTGGGATAAGCCGGCCACTTATAATGTGTTTAACTCAATCACGAATAACCAAGAGTATGGCGATGAGCGGAACTTTGTGACGGCTTGTGAAGTGAGTCCAACAAACCCGAGCAATTCCAAGTGCAACGAAGATGTTGTGAACTGGAGTAATGATCTGACAATTGCGGATGGCAAAGAGTATTTTGTGCGGATGTATGTGCACAATAACAAGGCGACGAACTACAATGATAACTCGGCGCCGGCGCAAAATGTGCGGGCTCGGGTGACCCCTTGGTTCGGCGAAGAGGCTGCCAAATCCTTTATTTTGAGCGGTATTATCGAATCTAGCAACTCCAGCCCGACCAAAGTGTGGGATGAGGTCAAGTTCAGCAGTAATCAGGACTTTACATTGAAGTACGTACCTGGTTCGGCACTTTACACTAACCGATATAATGGTGTGTCGCATTTCAACTTGCCGGATAGTTTGATTTCTGGTAACGGCAATGGTACGGGCGCCTTGCTTGGCTATGAACAGATGAACGGTTTGTTGCCGGGCTGCTCTGAGTTTATTGGCTGGGTGACTTTTAAGGTAAAAGCGGAAGTTTTGAGCGCTGATTTTTCGATTGCTAAGCAGGCTCGGGCGCAGGGTGAGACCCTTTGGCGCGACACTGTGGCAAATGTGCGGCCAGGCCAAACCGTTGAATACCAGTTGGTTTACACAAACACTGGAGAGACTGAGCAGAAGAATGTGATTTTGAAAGATGAGTTGCCAAATAACATGACTTATGTTAGCGGTTCGACTCGGGTGCGGGGTGCGGTTGGCGTGGATGGGATTACGACTGCTGCCGGATTGAATATCGGCACGGTGGCCAAGGGCGCGAGCGCGGTGGTGACGTTCGAAGCCAGGGTTGCCGCGAACGACGACCTGGCGGTTTGTGGAGTCAACACTCTGGTGAATATCGTTAAAGCTCGCCCAACAGATGCGGGCAATGGGTTTAACTTGAACGAAAAGAGTGACACGGCCACTGTGACGGTGACCAAGGACTGCGTTGAGCCGAAAGTGCCTTGCGAATATGATCCAAGTCTGTTCGCAGATGATCCGAACTGTGTGCCTCCGGTGACTCCATGTGAGTATGATCCGAGCCTAGCGGCCGACGATCCAAACTGCGTGGAACCCGTGGAGCCCTGTGAATACAATCCGGAATTGGCCGCGGACGATCCTGACTGTAAGGAGATTGAAGAGCCAACGCCGTGCGAATTTGACCCAGAATTGACCGCTGATGATCCGAACTGTAAGGCTCCTGAAGAGCCGAAGCAGCCGGAAAAACCCGCCACGCGGCCTCCAGTGGACTTGCCGGTGACTGGTGCTCCGGAAGGCCTGGTAAGCGGAATTATTGGTATCGGTGCGATTACGGCAAGCGCCAGCGCCTATATCACTAGCCGTAAAAAAGACTAAAATAAACCTTCACTGAAAGACCTCTGTTTGCACAGGGGTCTTTCCTGCATTGACATTTTAGAACATAAGGAGTAAAATGGTAGGTATGAGTGTGAAAAAAGAGCGGGGGTTCAGATGGGGGGCTGTGGTGGGCTACGTGGCTACGGCCGTGGTGATTCTGGGCGGGCTGGCTTTTATTTCGGCGCAGGGCGCGAATGGCTCTGGCTTGGTGGCTGGATCGAATGGTGATCCGTTCGGCTCACGGCTTTCGGTGAACCAGATTACAGAGGTGGACGTGGTGGCCAATTTGGCCGAGGCGGCAAATTTGCCGATAGCCGCCAATGCGGCGAATATCTCCACATCTTTGAGCCTAAAGCAGGATACTGGGCAAACGGATGATGAATCGATCAACAAGCCGCAGGTTTTGAACCCGGCGGTGTCGCGGGGGATTCGGACATATGTGGTGGCCGAGGGCGAAAGCCTGGCGGATATTGCAGCGCGCAGCAGTGTGAGCGTGCAGACTTTGCGCTGGGCTAATGGTTTGAAGAATGAGGATATTGAGACTGGCAAGGAGATTTTGATTCCGGCCGTGGACGGCGTAGTTTATGTAGTAAAAGAGGGCGACACGGTGCAAAGTTTGGCGGAAAAATACAAATCAGATGCTGATTTGATCGTGGCGGTAAACGACTTGGAGGTGAGTGGGTTAGAGGTTGGGATGCGGGTGATTTTGCCGAACGGCGAGTTGCCAGAGACTGAGCGGCCAGAATATGTGGCACCGCCGGTTTATGTACCGCCGGTGGTTCAGAAGCCGACGTTTTCGGCATCTTCGGGTAATGGATACGCGTATGGTTATTGCACATGGTATGCTTACGAGCGGCGAGCGGCGTTGGGCAGACCGATTGGTGGTAACTGGGGTAATGCTACGTCTTGGTATTATGCGGCGCAGATGAGTGGGTTTGCGACTGGTTTGGAGCCGCAGGTCGGCGCGGTGATGCATAACTATGGTGGTTTTGGGCACGTGATGGTGGTGGAAAGCGTGGTTCCCGGGCAGTCCGTGACAGTTTCAGAGATGAACGCTAGGGGTTGGAATGTGACGTCTTCGCGGACATTTTCGTGGGCGCAGGCTACGGGTGGCGTGTACCACTATATTTATTAATGCCCAAGAATGTGGTATAATGAGGGTATGTTTGTCGATACAGCGAAAGTATTTGTGGCCGCGGGGAATGGTGGCGCGGGGGCGGTGAGCTTTCGGCACGAGATTTATATTCCGCGTGGCGGTCCGGATGGCGGCAATGGCGGTGATGGGGGCGACGTAGTGTTTGAGGCGACGGATGACGAAAACACTCTGCTGGGATTTCGTTATACCCCGGAATTAAAGGCGGAAAATGGCAAAAATGGCTCGAAGCGGAATTGCACGGGGGCGAGCGGAGAAGACTTGATCGTGAAGGTGCCAGTGGGGACTCTGGTGCGGAGGAGCGACAATGATGAAATGGTCGCCGACTTGGCTGCTAATGGGCAGCGAGCGGTGGTGGCGAAGGGCGGCCGCGGTGGGTTTGGTAATGCGCACTTCAAAAGCTCGGTGCGCCAGGCGCCACGTGTGGCAGAAGTCGGGGAGCCGGGCGAAGAGTTTGAGGCAGAATTGGAATTGAAATTATTAGCGGATGTGGGGTTGGTGGGGTTTCCGAATGCGGGTAAATCGACGTTCCTGAGCGTGGTTTCCAATGCCCGACCGGAAATTGCAGATTACGAGTTTACGACTTTGGTGCCGAATCTAGGGGTGGCAGCAGTGGATGACGGTTCGATCTTGATTGCCGACATCCCGGGCTTGATAGAAGGAGCTGCCGAAGGAAAAGGTTTGGGCGACGCGTTTTTGCGGCATATCGAACGAACTAGTGTTTTGCTGCACCTGATTGACGCTTATGCGGAGGATGTGGGCGAAAGGTACCTGACTATACGCGAGGAGTTGGAAAAGTATAGTCCAGAGTTGGTTGGGCGGCCTGAGGTGGTGGCTCTGACCAAAACTGAGGGCTTGGATGACGAGATTACTGAAATGCAAAAACAGGCGATAATGGCAGCGAATCCGGGGATTCGGGAAGTATTTGCGATTTCGGCGCAGGCGCACGTTGGGCTGGTTGAATTATTGCGAGAACTGCGCCGTCAGGTAGTGGCAGAGGCGAAGATTAGGGCGGAGGCGGAAAAAGCATTGGCAGATGCAACGAGCGGCGATGAGGAACTACCAGTGATAGAGTTGAGCGAAACGGCCAAACAGGACGCATGGAAGGTGAAAAAGACTGAAAAAAGTGCTGGGAATGGCGAGTTATTCAGGGTTTCGGGCGAAAAAGTCGAAAAATTCGCTTTGCGGACCGATTTCTCCAATCTTTTTAGCGTAAACCGGCTGCGAGATATTCTGAAGAAACTGGGAATCAAATCCGAACTGACGCGGCGCGGGGCCACGGATGGTTCTGAGATTGAAATTGCCGGCAGACGCTTTACACTTGGCGAAGAATAGTATATAATAGAACTATCCTAAGAGTGGGGACGGTGAACATTACAAGTGTATTCTTTTTTGAGAGCGCATTTGAGGGAACTTGTGCTGGTACGTCATGGTGAGAGCGAGGGTAATGTAGCGTTTTTGAAGCAAGAGGACGACCCGACGGGCCGAGCATACGATCGACAGGCGATGTTTTGTCGTCCTGATTGGCAGCACCGACTGACGCCAAAAGGCGAGGTCGAGGCTCAGCGAGCTGGTGATTTTCTACTAAATGAAGGTTTGCTGGGCGGCAGCAACAGTAATTCAGTAGGCCAAACTGGCTACTATACCTCGCCCTATGTACGAGCAACCGAGACGGCTGGGTTCTTGGCCCCGAAGGCTCACTGGCACACGGAAGAGTGGTTGGCCGAGCGGGACTGGGGTGCATATGGAGCAAAGATGTCGGCGCTTCGCGGCGAGGATTTTCCATACGACAATTATATGGAGGCGACTTCGCGGTACCAGTTTAGCCCGACTGGCGGCGAGCCTAGGCGACTCATTCTATTAAGCTTGAGATGGCTATTGTATGAATTGGAGTGTAGCCAATGTCGAACAGTAGTGATGGTTACGCACGGCGATTTGATGCAATACTTCAGGGCGTTGATAGAAAACTGGTTACCCGAGGAGCTCGACGAAGTATTTAAAGATAAGAGTCAGAGTATTCCGAATGGCGGCGTGCTTGTTTATCGCCATGATTCCGTGTCGTGCCAGAGGGCTTTTGCTGATCCGGCTCATGATGATGGCGCAAAGCTGGAGTGGGTGAAGTTTGCCGCCGAGCGAACATTTACCGGGCAAGAGCTGCTGGAGCGCTCCAGAAAGATACCGCGCTTGTATTAGTACAAAAAACCAAAGAGCTCGCGATATTCGCGGGCTTTTTCTATGGGTCGGGGTGTTTTCCCTGATCAACTAATCCGTGGTATAATCCTAGGTATGAAGACATATTTCTTTTACGATTTGGAGACTAGCGGGTTGAATCCACGAGAGGACCGGGTGATGCAGTTTGCTGGCCAGCGGACCGATGAGAACTTGCAGCCAATTGGCGAACCAGTAAATATGCTGGTGAAAGTGTCGGAAGATGTGTTGCCGCACCCGGGCGCGCTGATGGTGACTGGCATCACGCCGCAGCAGACTCTGGCGGATGGGGTTAGCGAGGCGGAATTGGCGCGGTACTTATTTAGTGAGGTTTTTACGCCGGACACGGTGGCGATTGGCTATAATAACGTGCGATTTGACGATGAATTCATGCGCTACCTGTTTTGGCGTAATTTTCATGATCCGTATGAGTGGGCTTGGAAGGACAACCGCAGCCGGTTCGACCTATTGGACGTGGTGCGGATGACGCGGGCGCTGCGGCCGGAAGGAATCAATTGGCCGGTAGATAAAGACGGCAAAGCGACTAACCGCTTGGAGCTGATCACGAAGCTGAATGGGATTAAGCATACAGCGGCACACGATGCCCTCTCCGACGTAAATGCCCTGATTGACGTCACCCGATTGATTCGGGAAAAACAGCCCAAGTTGTTTGATTATCTATTCAATATGCGGGACAAGAACAATGTAAAAAGATTGGTGAAGACTGGTGAAAAAAAACCGGCAGAATTCGTTTACTGCAGCGGGCGGTATAGCTCCGAGTTCAACAAGTGCACGGTTGCTTTGCCGATTGGAGAGGGTAAAAATGGCAGTGCGTTGGTGTTTGATCTGCGTAATGACCCCAGTTCGCCCGACTTTGACTTTGATATGTCGGTAAAAGAGTTGGCCCTGAACCGTTGCCCGGCGGTGGCGCCGGTGGCGGTGCTGGAGGCTGGCGACGGCTGGAAAAAGCTAGGCCTGGACAGGCAAAAAGTAGCCGAGAATAAAGCAAGGCTGTTGGCGATGCCAGACTTGAAAGAGCGGGTGCGTAAAAGCACTATTCGGCCGGAGTTCGGCAAAAACTTGCACGCCGAAGCGCAGCTGTACGATGGTTTCTTGGAAGACTTTGATCGAGTGCAGGCGGATGTGGTGCGGAATATCACGGTCGCGAAAGAGTTGGCTGGTTATAGGCCTAAGTTTAGCGATCAGCGGTTGGCGGAAATGTTTCCGCGATATAAGGCCCGTAATTATCCAAAAAGCTTATCTGACGATGAGGCGGAGGCTTGGGAAAAGTGGCGTGCGGAGCGGATCAGCGCCCAGCTGCCGGAGTTTGCGCGGGAATTACGTATGCTCAGTAAGAGCGCTGGTAAGGACAAAGACAAGCAGTTCGTTTTGGAAGAACTG
Source organism: Candidatus Saccharibacteria bacterium UBA949 (assembly GCA_002293245.1). Lineage (GTDB taxonomy): Bacteria > Patescibacteriota > Saccharimonadia > Saccharimonadales > Saccharimonadaceae > UBA949. Next base: position 21,145 of record DBCV01000015.1, read on the forward strand.
AGGCTTTGGATGGAACGGCTAGCACCGAGTTCAGATTACGAAGGCTGAACGAGCAGCTGGAGGTTTATGTTGCCAAAAATAAGCGCAAAGGCGATGGCGTTTTTGATCATATGCAAGATGATGCTGGCGTGAATGGTGCCGGTGATGTTGCGCAGAACGCAAAGAACGATTGACAGCGCAAAAACGCTAATCGCAACATTCCACTGGCCATGCAAAAAGGCGAATAGTACAGAAACTAGGACTATGGCTATCCAACGCGGGAAGTTCTTGTCATTTTTGAGGCGGATTTTTTGTAGCCAGCCGTATAGAAATCCACGGAATAGAACCTCTTCGGCGATTGGTGCAATGACCACGAGCGAGAGAAAAGCAAAGACCAGGTCTGATCCGCGCGCTGCCGCCTCGAAACCGGTGGCCTGGGTTTCCTCGGCCTGGAACCAGGGGAAGATGGCAGAAAAAGCGGTTGTTAGGATGTAGGATAGGATTAGATAAAAAATCAAACCAGCTAGAGCCAGACCAATGTCGCGCCACAGTGGCCATCCGTTTAGGCCAAGGGTTTTTTTGTTGGTGCGGGATTTGGGTTTAAGAAAAAAGTTTGGCACAACAATGAGGGCGATGATCGCAACGCTGTAAAACAGGACTGTATAAAGAAATTGCCCAAACATAGTTTACTTAAGTTTGGTGCTGCCTAATCCTTGGCTTCGGCGATACCAGAGTCGTATTTTAGCGCCATTTCGGTCAGTAGGTGTGCGTGATTCTTTTCGTCACTGATGATTTCTTTAATTACTGCTTGGTCAGCTGGGTCGGTGACAATTTCTAGCAGATTGTAATACCCTTGAATTGCACTGAGTTCATCCGCATTGTTGGTTGCGATCCATGCTGCTGCTTCGTAATTCGTGTTGTTCGATTCCATGTTCCCTCCGTTATTATTATGTAGTTTCATTATATCATAAATCCGTTTGGTACTCCCAGAGGGATTCGAACCCCCGACCTTGACGTTAGAACCGTCTTGCTCTATCCAGCTGAGCTATGGGAGCGCGTCAGGAATAAACTGTGGTGATCCCTGCGGGAGTCGAACCCGCGATTTTCTGGATGAGAACCAGACGTCCTAACCACTAGACGACGAGGCCATACATGGACGAGCCATGATGATTTGGTGACCTCTACGGGAGTCGAACCCGTGATTTGCTGGATGAGAACCAGCCGTCCTAACCACTAGACGAAGAGGCCAATCTGTTAACGTGAGAGCGCCGAACTGGCGTCCCGCTGTGGGGTGAGCGACCGGATTTGAACCGGCGACCTCCTGGACCACAATCAGGAGCTCTAACCAACTGAGCTACATCCACCATGGCACGGGCACGCCGTGAGGCTTGACCGGCACGCCAAACCAAACACCGGTCGAGTATATCCGATTGCCCGCGAAACTCAACCGGGTCGGCGCATAAAAAATGCCCGCAGAGGTGTTCGTGAAGGAAAAATCGAAATTGGGAGCCCGAATGATCAAGGGGGCGCCTGACCGACGTGTTGTGTGATTCGCGACCCCACTTACGAAAAATGGCCGGTTAACAACGACTGTACACGCAACGCCAAGTTAACGACAGGTTCCCATCGGACAAATTATCGGCTCCACCGGATTGAAAAACCCGANNAAAACCATTGACATTTTGCTTGTGGTGTGCTATAATGGAAGCAGTCGATGGGCGGTCGCAATAAAGTGAGCGCTTCAGAGACGCGATTTAACAAGTCAGATTATTAATCACCGATTTCGCGTGCTCTGCACTATTCCGGTACCAATTCTAGGTTTGGCGCCGGACTGGTGCATAGCACCGAGAGAGGAAGGTTTATAAAACCCGATTAGCGAGCCTTTGGCCCGTCAAATAGAGCAATAAATGTTTCGCAGTCAACCAAAACCACATTTTATCCTATAAAGGAGGACTAGAAATGAAACGTTTATCTACCCGTTCCAGTGCCGCCCGCGTCCTCGGACCGGTGGCACTCCTGTTAGTGCTGGTATTCGCGCTCAGCGGATGCTTCGGCACGCCGACCGATTCGGTTGACCCGGTGTTTTCTAACCCCCGGGACATTACGACGCCGGCAACCCCGGAACCTCCGGTCGAGCCGGCAGTACCTGAAGCACCTCCCACCCCACCGCCACCGCAAGAGGTTGGTGACTTCAAGGACCCGACAGAAGCGCGGGCCAATGCCCGTAACAACGTCAGCTGGTTAGTTCAAGAGTTTATCTATGGCTTAATTGATCAGGGCTACACCCTGGACGAGATTGAGCCGTTAGCGCTCACCGAATACAACACCAAGTGGCGCTTCATGACGAACTACCAGGCAATTCACGCCGAGGTTTATCCCGGTGTGGTGGAAGGCGAAGCTGCGGTATCTTTGGAACTCACCCACTGGGGAGATTTCAAACGGGAACGCGGTTGGGACGCGGTTAGTAACACCTATTACAATGCAGATGACGACGCTTTTAAGCCCACCTACGAGGTCAACGATTTTGACAAAAACGGTCTCTTCGTGAAAGCAAAGAACCGCATCGTCATGACGACCGTGGGCGAAGCTTCCGGCATCGAAGTACCTGACTTTGTCGAGTGTTTGAATACGCTCAAAAAAGGCCATGTGACTTACAGTGTGCCGCGGCAAGAAGACCCGGCACCCAGCGCGGCACCTGCGACACAGATGCCGAACATCATACCGCCATACGGCCCGGACCCGACGGCTCCGCCGTTTATTCCGATTCAGCCGACAGCGGAACCATTGCCGGTTGTCACTCCGGCACCGGCGCCGATTTGGACACCGGCACCTACGCTGGCACCAACTCCGGCACCGACACCAAGCCCGAGTCCCAGCCCCAGCCCTTCACCTCAGCCGTTCTTCGTCTATTCCGATGCCATCCTACTGGATAGCAATGGCAACAAGACGAGTTCTGAGGGTCGGGTTCCCGGCACCTCGCGGCTTGAGCAGTTTACCGTAACGGCCGGCAGTAGCACATCAGTTAGCGTGCAAGGCAGTGTCAATTATTCCGAGTACCAGATGGTCATGATTGAAGAACAGGACTACGACGGTAAAAACGTCTATAGCAGATATGACACGTCATCAACAACGCATACGTTCACGCCGACCAGAAACACCCGCGTCGTCTTCTACTTCAAGCCCATCAACAAGGTACAGAACTTAAAAGTGGCCGTTCAGTACTACTACGCCGAACGCTTCGGTTCCGGGTGGAATATCTGGAAAACCGATGACGTAACAATCCGAACCGGCGACTCGATTACAGTTGAATCGCAGGTCACGCAGGTTTACAAGTTTTACCAAGTAACTTCGAACGTCGGCAGTATCAGTGGTCGCACTGTCAGCAATATTCAGTCAAACGGCACAATCCAAGCTTACTATGTGGGCGAGCCTGACGACGAGAACTACCAGCAGGAAACATCGGTCGAGAACTCGGCCAATCCTTCCGGCACGGAACCCGTACCCGGCAACCCGACGCATGTCAACGAATGGCACGAGGGCGAACTACGGCAAATCACGGTCGAAGATGTCGACGATGATGGAATGAACGACATAATCAGTGTACCCGGCGGGTACGACCAGCATCAGCAAAATACGGATAACGCTCCCGGGATAAATGCTAATATCGACCAATAAACCACTCTCTCACTCCTTGCAACACCCACTGGTTGTTGAGCACCTTATAACTCGAAACTAAACTCGAGCAAGCCGGGGAGGAGCTGCTAAGCGCTTATGCTTGCAACTCCTCCTCTCAACCCCTATAATCATGATTAATAATCTGGCTTGTTAGTCGGGAGAGGCATCTTAACAATTCGGCTGATGAAGCATGGCTCTTTGCTATGCGATTGTTAAGATGACTAACAAGTTTTTGTGAAAGGAGAAGTTTTATGAAGAAAGCTGTGAAAGCAATTGCTGCTTCGCTCGCCTCGGTGGCTAGCGCGGTAGTGATGACGACTGCCCCTGTGGCGGCCGCCAACGACCCGTGGATCGTGTCTGGTTTGCAACAGAACGGACGTGGTAACTACGTTGCCAACGTCACCGCGAACCCGGGTGAAGTATTAAACGCGAACATGCAAATTCGCAACACGACCGGTCAACGAGTCAAATTCGTGATTGGTCTCAAACTGGCTGAGGGCCTCTCGCTGGTTGAAGGTTCGGCTAAGCTGAACTCTTCGGCTTACACCGGCCATCCGCTGGGCAACATCACGAGCTACGACAACCCGAATGGTATCGGTACGTTTGGTCTGTTCAACAACGACCAAACTAACCCGACCGGCTGGGCGGAAATTGAGTACAAGGTCCGCGTTGCCGATGTGAACAAGCTCGCGAAATGCGGTGCTAACAAAATCGAGATCATCAACGCCGTTACGGCGCATGATCCGAGCACTGACAAGATCGTAAGCGACACCGNNTGCTGACGAACACGCTGGCTGCCTACAACCCGGCAACCGGTAAAATCAACAGCGACACTCAGATCTATTACACGCATATCACCGTCCAGGGTAAAGCCTGCGAAGGTAACAACAACGGTGGCGACGACAAGTTGCCGACCACTGGTCCGGCGACTGTCGCGACCGGTATCGCCGGTGCGGCCGCTCTTGCGACTGCCGGTGGTTACCTCATCATCAGCCGTAAAAAATAGAGTTGACCGCTCCTATGTGGAAAATTCTAGTAGAAAACCCCGTTAATTCGGGGTTTTCTACGTTTCCTGATATTTTCCAACCGGCAGATTCGCTAGTTCATAAGCGCCAAATCGTGTCCGGTGTAACTTCGTCACGGTATATCCCAACGCACCAAACGTCCGCCGAATCTGGCGATTTCGCCCTTCGCCCAGCGTCAC
>DBCV01000058.1 GCA_002293245.1 Candidatus Saccharibacteria bacterium UBA949
GTCCATCCCGGGCAGGGTTCTTTATCTGAAGTATGCTGTTCAATCATTTGTAGAAAACCGCACCGGAACGGTATGAGCCGCCAGCCCAATGGCCGCCGTCCACTTCGTCATCCCAGTCTCCGCCATCCGTCATCGGGTCGACATAGGCGTCAGGCGCACCAGTTGCTCCCGTACCGCCTGCCTGGCCCCCAGCGTGGCCTACGCCGCCAACGCGCCCGCAAGTAGCCTTGCCAAAATGTGGACATGTTGCGCACCGTCCCTCAAACCCATCGCCTGGATAAGTTGTTTTCGACATGTTTCTGCACCTCCAATAATAACGTACATGCGGGATATATTCCCAAACACATTCTACTATACTAGGAGATTGATGTCAAGCTTGCCTTGGACCCTTCTTAAACTTCTTGTGGCCACGCCTCTGCTCAGGCTTTTGAGCCTGCTTACCATGGTCAGCAGGCTTACTGTGATCAACCTTTTCATCGCCATCCCTGCGGACTTTTTTAGCAAACATCATCTTACCGGCCGAAGTCTGCAAGTACTGCAAGAATTCCACCCAAACCGTTCGGCCCACCTCTGCAGCAGCACCCTCCACCACCACCATCGTGCCATCCGGCAGATACCCAACCGCCTGCCCCGCCGAAGAACCAGTCTTTACCAAGGCCAACTGCATCTTATCCCCCGGTAGATACGCCGAGCGGATCGCCTTAGCCAAGTCATTCACATTCAGCACTGCAATCTTCTCCGTCGCCGCCACCTTACCCAAGTTAAAATCCACCGTCAAAATCGCCGCCACCCCTGGCCCTTCATCCAATGCCAACCGAATCAACCGTTCGTCAACCCCCTCCGGCACCGGCAGCTCGTCCTCGTAAATCTCAATCGTAAACCCGGGCAACTTTTGCAGGTCGCTCACCACATCCAACCCAAATCGCGCTCGCGCCCGTTTTTCGCTGTCGTTGCCCGAAGAATCCGCCAACAGTTGCAATTCCCGCACCACACTGCGTGGCACCAAAAACCGATCGCTCAAGAACCCCGTCTCCGCCACCGTCAAAATCCGCCCATCAATCAACGCCGACGTGTCCACAAACACCATTCGCTTCTGCCCGCGTCGCAGCCCTCCGCCGACCTTATTTTTGATCAACATCACGTTTACTTCCACCAAAACCGCTACCACCACTACCAAAACTACGCCCAATAAAATCATTTCCATACTCACTATTATATCATGCAAACAGCCAAATCATCGCTGCATTTTGTGATATAATGTCCACCAGGTAAAACTATCGTTGCCATCGGGCAACCAAAAGGGGTGAACTTTACAATGCAGATGCAAGAAAAACCTTGGTGGGAGGAACAATTCCCGAACATCATGCAGAACATCGAGAAATTGCCGCTTGACAAACTAAGCCACGGCCTGCCGCTCACCTGCCTGAAAAACGTCGCTCCCAACCTCTACGAAGCTGCCATAAAGCTCGGCAGCGAAGAAGGACACTCTTCCATCGACGCCATTTTCGACGCACAACACCGCGTCGCCGCCCGCATTGCCGCAACCATTAAATCCAGCCTCTTTTTCCAAATCAACGCCATGTCTTACGACTCCAGTAATTCGGCCGGAAGAGAGCCGATAGAGGTTGGCGCGCACGAGAACGTCCCTCGCACCTCCCTACGCACGCCGCTCATACCTGGCGAACCCGACCGAACCGACACTGCCATCTTTATTCTATTGGAAAATGGAGCATTGCTGAAGCTCGAGCAGCCCTGTCCAGCAGCGCCCTTCTACGTATCCAGCGTCGAAAAACCCGAGCTGCTCGCAAACCTGTGGGATAGTTATAATCCTTGTAGTCCGAGTACACCCGAACGCCATCCGAAATTTCACGATCCACCCTACGACGATAATTACGCAACTTATTCGTTCCTGTCAGAGTTCAACGTCAAACCGCTCCGCGAATCCACGGAGTACCTGCGCAACGCCGTCTTTGGCGANNGACGGCTTTGCCGCCGACGTCGCTGCAGTGATTGACTTCGTAAACGATCCCGACGTCGCAGAACTTCGGACACTCTATGAAGGATTTGACCGTGCACAAAAATACCTGCTGGAGAGTCTCACCCATTTCCGCGACTACGACGACGGCCAATCCACTCTATGCCACNNGTCGAAAGAGCCATATATAATGTTTCCGATTTAGCCGACCCCTACTTTGCATCCGATACATCTCACACCCCCTACTCGCCAGCCAACCGGTTGCTGGCTCTATCCGAAAGAATCGCCACCCTAAACCATACCATAGCCGAAAGGTATCCGCTCCTCATCCAACTACCTTAGCACCTTACTCTTAAGCGCCCCGAAAGGGGCGTTTTACTTCATATACTTAACCAAAGTCGTCCGCAAATCCACACAGGGGATCACAAATTTATCCTTAATCGTCCGTGGCGCCAAAGCATTCGTGAATCCCAACTTCTTAGCCTCGGCAATCCGCCGCTCAGCCGAATACACCGAGCGAATCTCACCGCCCAACCCCACCTCGCCGAACGCCACCAAGTCATCGCTCAGCCTCCTCCCCGCTGCCGCCGATGCAATCGCCATACACACCGCCAAGTCCGCCGCCGAATCCTGTAGCTTAATACCGCCTACCACATTTATATATACGTCCTTATCCGCCAAGTTCAATTTCGTCCGCCGTTCAATAATTGCAATCAATAAGTTCAATCGGTTCAGGTCAAACCCCGAACTCGCCCGCTTGGGGTAGCCAAACGAAGTAGTATTCACCAGCGCCTGAATCTCCACCAAAATCGGCCGCGTGCCCTCAATTGTCGCCAAAATAACTGACCCATCAGTGTTTTGCCGCTCAGCCAATAGCGCCACCGACGGATTCAAAACCACCTTCAGCCCCCGCTCCGCCATCTCAAAAATCGCCGCCTCTGCCGTCGAACCAAAGCGATTCTTTACCGCCCGCACCACCTTAAATCCGCCATACCNNACCGGTCACCCTCAAAGTTCAGCACTACGTCCACCAAGTGTTCCAAAACTTTCGGCCCAGCCATCGCACCCTCTTTCGTCACATGCCCCACAATAATCACCGCCGTGCCGGAAGCTTTCGCCGCTCGAATCACCACATTCCCCGAACTCGCCACCTGCGCCATTCCGCCCGGTGCCGAATCCAACTCCGCCAAAGACAGAGTCTGGATCGAATCAATAATCACCAAGTCATACTTGCCGCCAGAAATCGTCGCCGCAATATCATTAGCCGAATTAGACGAAGCGAACGCCAAATTCTCACCCAACTTACCGCCACCAGCCAGCCGAACCGCCCGCAACTTCACCTGTGCCGCTGATTCCTCGCCCGAAACATATAGCACCTTATAGCCAGTTGCCAGATTCTCGGCAATCTGCATCAAAAGAGTTGACTTGCCTATCCCCGGCTGCCCAGCCAGCAAACTCACCGACCCCGGCAGTATCCCACCCCCCAGCACCACGTCCAGGTCCACAAATCCCGTTGCCAACCGGCCCGTGCTCGCATCTGCCTCCACGTCCTCCAAGCTCGCTGCCTTCAGTTGCGATCCGCTCGCCATGCCCTTTGCCACCGCTGACTTTCCGCCCGTCGCAGCGCCAACCAATTCAACAACCGTATTCCACTCCCCGCACACCTCGCACCGCCCCGTCCACTTGGCACTCTCCGCCCCGCACTTCTCGCACACAAACTTTCGCCTCACTTTTGCCATGCCCCCAGTATATCACCTGGCAATCTTTTGCGCAAAAACCCTCCGGAAACTTCCCGGAGGGTCAAAACAAAAATGCTATTCAATCAGCTCAGGCGCACCGTACGGCGACAAGACCCCGTCAAACACAAAAGTTCCGGTCCCCGCCATCTTATAGCCCCGTCCAGCCTCCAGTAGGCCCTCTTCGTAAAATGGCAGTACTAAGTCCATACCAGCCGCCCGGCAGTTCGCTAGCTTGACCCGTGAATTAAACGGATACCCGCTAATTCTGTGTACCCAAACCTTCGGCAACGCCATCGGCATACCAAGCAGGCAAACTTCACCCGCCACAATCTCGTCACCTGCCGTGCGCTCGAAAACAAACAGCGCCATCACGCTCTCCAGATCGGGTTCAACAGCGTATGACTCCAGTCTCGGCTCATCCAACTTGGTTGCACAGGTCTCAAAACTTTCCCACGGCATTATTACATCAGTCGAACGGACATTAATCTGAGTTCCCGCCGCATTTTCAAAATGCGAAAAAGCTCGGTAATTCGGACGCGGATCGGCTAATTCATCCGGTGATGCACTCGCCCGGACTCGCAGCAATTCCGTAATTCCATCCGGACCGCTACTAAACGGCCGGCTCAAATCGCTCGCCGAAAACCACTCGGGCAATTCAGCACCCTCTTTTCTTTGAGGATTCCAATGGTTCTGCCCCCTCTCGTACTGCGTCAATCCCGAAAACCGCACATGCGTTTCAATAAAACCGTCTTCGGCCACAGTCGCGCTTTCAATATAGCACAGCGCGCCATATCTCCCCGGTGGTAGATCAAGCAGTCGCGGCACCGACATCTCCTGTCGATCCAAAAGCTCGTACTTAAAAACCGGTATCTGCACGCCCGACTCACCAGTATCTATTGTCGAATCCAGCCACCATACATCGCCGGTTTTCACACTCCCGGGCCTAGACACAGGTACAAGAACCGTATCGCTCGGCTCGCCATCCCCCGAATTCCTGACCAAGCTGGCCACATCAAGTTCGACTTCACCAAACACAAGCCCAGGTCCGAATGAGCACGCCAGTGCATATTCGTAGATGCGCCCCGGTACAAGCCGTTTGCAAACGCTAACCACCGTAAACTCCGTCTTATATTCCACTTTGGGCCCAATTAGCCGCACTCCTCCATGTCCAAAAGGGGCTATAGTAGAGCGGGGGTTAAACACCAACTTCACCTGAGCATAGAGCCCAGCTAGTGATCGCCCGAGCTCTACGCGCCCGCCCTTTTCATCAACAAAGGCGTCTCGCGCCCACCGCAGGCTGAACTCCTGGCCCAGGTACAACAGGTGTTCCTTCCAAGCCGATATATCAACCTTTTTAAGTAACTGATGTATCTCCCACAGCTCAATATCCCTATCGCCGGCAGTAGTTCCCGGTACAAACCTTACCAAAGCCCTGCATACAACTTCTTGCAGGTAACCTTGATGATTAAACCCAAACTGCTTCTTCACCCGCCAGACCTCTTCGCTACACCCACAGTCACGCACATTCCGAATGTCCTGAACCTCGACTTCGCCGCCGGTGATGTCAAAAAACACCACGGCCTCCAGCATCATCGGTCCGAAGTCGCACTTCGCTTCCGCAGCGCTTTCATCAAATAGCTTATCGGCCAGTTGGTCAAACCAAGCCACGGTCAGTCTCTCCCAAGCTTTCGGTGCAGTCGAAAAATACATCCCCTCGCCGCCAAACGGCAGATCGCGAACCGTAAAACTGTCCACTGCCTTGCCACCCAGCCATTCGAGTTTTCCCTGTCCGCTCGTCAGCACCACCCGCGACGATGGACTCGACATCATGTGCGGCAACCGCACATCCTCCTTGCTAAACGTCATCAAGCACTTGTAGCTACCATCCGGCAGCACCTTGCCGGCCACCTTGTGGCTCTCGGTCATCACTCGCGACATCTGTCATCTCTCCTTTTCGCTAAAGAATAGCAAATTTTTAACGTCCGAGGCTAATCCACGCCTCCAACCTATACCCAATATCCTAGCACCTCTGCCCGCAAATGTCAACCCAGCAAAGGGCAGCGGAAAGCCAGCCGTCAGAAACCCCCGCGTCTCCGCAGGGGTCACATAAAACCTTGCTTATCTGTTATTCACCAGCATCGGCGTCGCAAGAGCCACCACCTGATGTTCACCGGAACACAGTTCGGCCACAATCGGCACTCTATAGGTTTCGCCGGCAGTCACGGAGTTTTCAACGTCCTCTGTGAAATACACGTCGTACTGCATGCCGCCGACAGTACAAATCGCGTACCCGCCTGGACCGCGATCCCAATTCTCACCCTCGTCGTATTCATCAAGGCTAACGTCGGGCATCACATCTTCAACCGCTATCACCGGCCCAAAACGGCAACGGTCAGTCAGATGGAGCCCGGTCACCTTAATCTCGCTGCTCTCATCGCCCTGAATCATAAAGCGCACGTCTGCGGTCATGTCCTGAATAAGCCAGCCCTTCGCCAACCGTCTCGGATTTAATTTTCCGATGGATACGCCAACCCCGCTAATATCAAAACTATTATATGGGCCGTTTACATCCACCATGAACCCAGGTATGTCTCGGGGCTTGAACTGCACCTCTATATCGCGCGATTCGCGCAGGCGATATAGTCTTGCGCCACTCAAATCCAAGATAGCCGTACCTCTCACTCGCGCATACATGATATGCGCATCTTTCAGTAGATAACCACCATTCGCGAGTACCATATAGTCTCCTCCTTTTTTCGGGGCCAATTCCGTCGACTTTTTTGCCCACGCAAAACCCTCGCAATTGCAATTAGATAGCAAATTTGTAAGTTGCGGTGAGCAAAAAATGCCCCTATGCCTAGATTGTAGCATAGATAACGCAAAACGTCAATGGAGACTCTGCCAAAAACGCAAAATCCCCCGCAGGCACCTTCTTCCTGCGGGGATACATATTTATTACTTTTGCTCAATTCCTTCTCTCTTCTTTACTACCGGTCTTCGATAACGCGTCACCATCATCATCTCAGTCCATGCAGTAGACGCAAAAAGAATGCCAAGCGCCATGATCGTCACTGCGGCAACAAGCACAATTATCACTACTTGTTGTGCACTTTGACCTTCCTTTTCCGGCGGCTGAAGCTGGTTATCAACATTCACCACAACCGTAGTGGGCTCGGAGTCAATCAGCTCCACCGTGTTTTGGGCACTTACCAAGCCAATCTGCTTGATTGCATCACTGGTTAACCCGAACATGCCCCATAAGACCAACCCAAGGATCGCTACCAATACTAAGATAATCAAAGTAAGCTTCGTGCTCTTCTTCATTAAAAATCTCCCCTTACGACAGAATTTTTTGCTACAAAAGCAAATTACTAAAGTGCAACCGGGGGAGTCTCCTGCTTATTAGAAGACTCTCAAAAGCCCGCCATGTCCCTATCGTAGCACAGATAGTTGGAAAAGTCAACTAGAATCAGCTCCACCTCAGGCAAAACTTACCCCCGGCCAGTAAAGAAGTTAATAACGCGCTCAAAAAACGTTGGTGAATTGGACGGCATAGCCGCATCGTCCGCCGAACCCTCTGAGTCATCCCCCACCGGCTCCGCCACGCCCGCCCCCGCCGGGTTCGGATTGATCTGTTCCGCCGTCACCAGCAACCGATACTGCGCCGTACCCACCGGCGTACAAGTGACTAGCGTCAAGAACGGCCGATCCGCCACATAGACCAACTTACCCGAGTCTTCCGGATTCACCGTCTCCAACCGCGAAACCACATACGTGTACCGCACCCCCGCATAATTCACATAAATCGTGTCTCCCGGCGCCAATCGCTCAAGTTGCGCAAAAATAAACTTATACTCACCCCTGTCAAACACATCGTTGCTGGAATGCCCCGAAAGCACAAAATTGCCAATCTGCCCCGGCAGCGCCGAAGCCCCCGGAATCGCAAAATGCGTAACGCCATACTTCATCCCCTCTTGCTGCGAGGGATTATCACTCGCCACATTCAGCACAATCGGCACCTCCACATTGATTTTCGGGATAATCAGTAGCGCCCGACCGTCCACCGCGGTAGTCAAAGTCGGGTCGATTTCGGTCATACTGGCCGTCTCGCCCCCATTTGGGCTAATATACGCCTTGACTGTGCCGACAAACAAACGATTGTATTGCAGAAATAGTGCAATCACTACCGTAGCTGAACCAATCACAATCGACCAAAACAACCTAGACCTCTTCACTTTCTCCGCCGCCTTTTTAGTGCCGCTCTGCAACCTATGTTTAACCCTATCGGCGAATCGCGTCCTCCTACTCGCCGGCAGCGGCTTCAGTTCTGTCGCTCCGCTGTCCGGCGCCCGGCCAGCCATCACCGCCCCAGAACCAGTCCGCCGATCCACCCTTGTCGCTCCAGTCTCAGCCCCCTCATGCGCCACATCAGTCCCAACCCCCTCCTGCGCACCCCTCTGCTTCGCATAATACTCTTTGTAGTAATTATTATAATACCCCGTCCACGCCGTATGATACTTCTTCCACTGCTCCGCATCGATCTGCAAAACCTTGGGCCGCTCAACAATAGCCCTAGTATCCGCGGCGACCTTAGCGGCTTCCTCTTTCTCCGCAGCTAGTCTTTTCCGCTGCTCTTCCTGCGCCCTCAATCTCCAACTTTCAGGCACCGTAAAGCTAGCGGGTTTCGCTACCGGATCGCCAATCTTCCCCCTGAACGCCGCCTCAATCCTCCTACTCGCATCCTCAATCTCCTGCGCCCGCGCCCGCTCCGCCGCCGCCACATCAAACCGATCCAACTGCCGCCACGAAACCGCATCCTCGCTCGGACTCCCCCGCCCCGTCCCGCTAAACTTATATTCTACTCTATCTTCCGTACCGTTCGCCATCTCAAAGCCACCCGCTCCCTTAATATACAACCATTATACCACACCCTCCCAAAAACCCTAACCAAAACCCGTAAAAACCCCGCGGAACATTACTCCCGCGGGGATCAAACTATTGCCTTTGCTGGCCATTGCCGCAATTACTCTGCGCAGCTCTAGCCTTTTCTGCGCGCATTCTCTTTATCAACCTGCGCAAAACAACGCAGAGTAAGACGTTCAGCGCCCAAGAGACAACTATGCTCGCATCACTCCATATTACGACCGCTAGCATCCCGACCACAAGAAAGAAAAATCTCACGAAAAGGATCTTGCCTGGCATTTGTCGATCTGGTAATTCAGTATAGGTAAGAATAATACCAATCACCAATACGTACATCAAGGCGTACGTTAAAAAAATCAACGCCGTGGGAACGAAATCCCCGAACTCATTCGAATCGACAAGCTCAAGCTGACTTTCCATTTCCAACTCCGGATCTTCGGTTATAAAGGTCTCCATGGCCTCCATTTTGTCATCCGGGTAATTATCTTCGATCGGCGGCGCTGCGCTCTGCCGAGCAAACATCCCCAATTGCCATATAGCGTCGTTAATAAGACTAAACGCCGCCAACAGCACAATCATCGCCGCCAAAATCGCCGTAACCGCTACAATTACCGTACTCTTCTTCATCAAAATCACTCCCATCACGGTAATTAACTGCAAAAGCAAATTGCTAATGTTCTACTGGGGAATTCCCTGCCTACCAGGAAACTCTCATAACCCCGTCAAACCCTCATTATATCACACACGCATAAAAAAGTCAAGCGCAACCTTGTTTTTTCCGCCAAAACCTGTATAATCATAACCAGAAAGGGGCAAAATCGAAACACCATGGCAAAAGTCTTACTCACAGGTGCAGCCGGCAGCATCGGCTTCGAAACACTCAGGCAACTAGTCAAAGCCGGCCACCAAGTGACAGCCCTCGATACCTACTCACGCAAAAACCACCGCAAACTTCGCCAATTCCGCGACAAAAACTGCATCATCTTCGGCGACATTCGCGACCAAAAACTCATGGACAAACTCGTCCACGGCCAAGACATCATCATCCACCTCGCCGCCATCATCCCGCCACAGGCCGACAAGTTCCCCCAACTCACCGAAAGCGTCAACTTCGGTGGCACAAAAACCATCGTCAACGCCATCAAGTCTCAAAACCCAAACGCCTTCCTCATCTTTTCCTCGTCCGTTAGCGTGTACGGCGACCGCACCAAGGATTTCTGGATCAAAACCACCGACCCGCTCCGCCCCAGCCTTGGCGACCACTACGCCGCCACCAAGGTCAAAACCGAAAAAATGCTCCGCGAATCCGGCACCAACTGGACCATCTTCCGCTTCACCGCCATCATGAACCGCCCGCAAACCGACCCCCTAATGTTCCACATGCCGTTAGACACCAAGCTGGAAATTGCCACCGTTTATGACACGGCCCGCGCCCTTGTCAAGGCGCTAAATCACCAAGGTGAGCTAAAACATCACATCTACGACCTGGGCGGCGGCGAATCCTGCCGCACCACCTACCGCGAATTCCTTATCAAAATGTTCAAAATCTACGGCCTGCAATACAGGTACCTCAAAGACGTGGCCTTCGCCCGCCAAAACTTCCACTGCGGCTACTTCCTGGATAGCGACAACCTCGAGCAAATTCTCCATTTTCGCCGCGACTCCCTCGCCGATTATTACCGTATCGTCAGCAGAGACACCAACAAATTCGTTCGCTTCCTGTCTCGCATCTTCAGCCGCCCCATCATCTTCTTTCTCACCCAAAGGTCCGAACCGCTACAAGCCGTCAGAACCCATAATACAAGCTTAATTAAACGTTTTTTTGGGGAAAAACAACCAAAACAAGGAGAGAAATGAAAGTATTTATGATCGGCGCTACCGGCCTACTCGGCCACCGGGGCGCCATAGAGCTAATTAACCGCGGCCATACCGTATCATCAATCGCCCTGCCGCCCCTGCCAGATGGGCTGCAGGTCCCGGCTGGCCTCGAGCTTAAACTTGGCAACTACCTGGAAATGACCGATCAGCAGCTACTCACAGCCATGCAGGGCTGCCAGGGCTTCGTCTTTGCCGCCGGCATAGACGAGCGAGTCGAAGGTCCGCCCCCCATCTACAACCTCTACAAAAAATACAACATCGACGCCCTGCAGCGCCTAATGAACCTAGCAGCGCAAGCCGGCATCAAACACACCGTCGTTCTCGGCTCATACTTCTCTCATTTTGCCAACATTTGGCCCCAGATGGAACTCGAAAAGCACCATCCCTATATCCGCGCCAGACTTGAGCAAGAAACTATGGCGCTATCTTATGCCAACTCCGGCATGGACGTAGCCATCCTCGAGCTTCCCTACATCTTTGGCGCCCAGCCCGGCCGCAAACCCGTCTGGCTATTTATCGCCGAAATGATCAAAAACGCCAAAGGTAAACGCCTCTTCTACCCCAAGGGCGGCACCACCATGGTTACCGTGCGTCAAGTCGGCGAATGCATCGCCGGCGCTCTGGAGCGAAACCAAGGCGCCAATACCTACCCCGTCGGTTGGTTCAATATAACCTGGAAAACCTGGCTCGAGCAATTCAGTGCCGACATGGGCATGCCCAAAAAAGT
>DBCV01000018.1 GCA_002293245.1 Candidatus Saccharibacteria bacterium UBA949
TTGTGCATGTGTGATATAATAAAAAGGTAGGCCTGCTCAGGGCCAGTTTTTTGTCAAAACCACCGCCATAATCAAAATCTTCATACACTTTTATTATATATGACACGGACAAAATGCGCAAGCTAGTACGAATTGATGTATAATAGTCTCGAACAAGGAGGAAAAGTGAGCGAGAATAATTATCTAGAGGTTTTAGATTTCTATAAACAGACTAGCATATTTACGAACTATGGTAAGTATCAAGCCGATCTGATAGACCTATGGATAAATCAGGCCGAACAAAACCTCGGGAAACTTTCCCCGTTGGTGCAATCGGTCGCCGTTCATCGGATGATCGTTCAACAGGTTCTTGACGGCAAGGACATGACGGCATATGGTGATTTTTCATATATAGATTTCAAGACACCGATGAGCGAAGACGACATCTTGCTCACGGCGCCGGCAATGCTAGCTGAGATTTTTCGTCGTGACGAGCGAGGCTTCTATATTGGACGATCCACCGAGTCACGCATTAACGTGACGTGCCGCTATGTTGCGGTCTTGGTATGCGCGATCTTAAAAGCCAACGGTATTCCTTGCCGCGCTCGTGCTGGCTGGGCTCACTATTTTAACGCAAGTGCGAAGGGCGCCGACCACTGGGTCAATGAGTATTGGAATGGTGAGCGCTGGGTCATGTTTGATATGGACGACCTATTCAACTCTGGGTATTCGTTGTACCAGAAGAATGGTATCGCCGAGCATTTCGCCGATTTTGACACAAAGCGCCATGACCTGTTCACGACCGGTGCGGAAATGTGGCTTAAATACCGCGAAAACCCAGACGTCCTGGCCGGTATGCAATATGGGGGCGTACAAGCGCAACCGATTACGCTAGTCGAATACTTATTCTTCGACCTGTTTTCCCTAATGAATTATGAAGTGAGCTACACTTTTACGCCTGTCGCATACTCCGGTCGCATCTATGATTTTTGGAACTTCTCGCACGAAAAACTGGCCAGTTTGGACGAATTAGCGAGGCTACTTGTCGAGCCGGATCGAAACTTTGGGCTCATTCGCCAAGCATATGAAAATACGCCCGAATACCGTATGGTTTCCTCGCCGTTAGTTGGCGGGTCCTCTTTTGACAAATTACAAAAACGGCTTGCCGCAGCCCGGCGGGACCGATGATGCTATAGAATTCCGGCAACACTTTACTTTTTGCCACAAATAGTGTATAATGCACATCAGTAGTTGAACATTATCACAAGGAGGAGATTTACATGTCCAAAAAGATGCTGAAAGCCATCATGGCGGTGCTGACAGTATTCGCCATCTCTACGCCTGCTGTGCAAGCCAGCGCCACGGAAACGAACGCTCTGGCCCCATTGAGGACGCCCGTGTTGGCGGAATCAACAATCGTGGTTGACGGCGAACCGCTCGCGATTTACCCGGTTCCGTATGTATTAGCGGGAGCCGACGGCAATATCCACTATGTTTTCGACGACGACAAAAACGCCGAAATCCGCATCGTTGTTCTTGACCGCGATCTGCAACTAGTGCGGACATTTGCGGTTGACCGCGAAATGCCCCTTTTTGGCTGTGCTACCATGGACTCGGACGGCAATTATTACTTGTCTTTTGGCCGCCTAATCGAGTCGCTAACCGCCGTCACCGAAGACAACTTAATGGTTGTTAAATATAGTTCCGACGGTACCAAGCTTGGCAGCCTGGTTGTCCCCAGTACCAGCACAGTTCTTACTGGAACTCGCGCTCCGTTCTGTGTCGACTACCCCGGCCCATATAGCGAGGAGATGGTCATCTCCGGCAGTATTTTGACCATGTATTATGGTCATCAGCTATTCATGATGCCGGACGGGCTCAATCATCAAACCTCCGCAGTCCTGTATGTGAACACCGACACTATGGAACGAGTGTTCTTGCCGGAACCGTACTCGTCCCATTCGTCAGCACAGAGAGTTATCGCAACGAGCGACGGTGGTTTTTTGTTTGCCGACGATGCTGACGCTAATCCGCGCGGTTTTGCCATTAATAAATTACTTAACGGCGAGCTTAGTAGCTTTACTTCCTTCCGTTTTCGCCAATTCGACCCCTATCAAACAACCAATTCGGCGTTAGGCGGACTGGCAGAAATCGCCCCAGGTTATTTGTTGGTCGGCGCTTCCGAGCGAACACTCTCAAGCGCGACGGTCCGTCCTTCCCAAAAGGCCTCCCGCGACTTATTCATCCAGATTATCGACAAGGATTTTGGCTCGAAAGCTCTGGACTCAGAAAAAACCGTTCCGGTGGGCGAAAACCGGCCCAGTAAAGAGGGCGACACTGTGGACTATAACGTCCTCTGGCTAACCGAATATCCCGAGTATGAGCAAGCGAATAACATTAGCGTAGCCGAAGGCGACGACCACGTTATCATTATGTGGGATCGAATCGGTCCTTGGCAATTCGTCATCGAAGGCCGCACCTATCAGACTAACACCTACCTGGACAGCTGGTATATGATTCTGAGCAAGAGCGGGGCAATCGTCAGATGGCCGGCCAAGATCGATGGTGACCCGCGGCCGTTGGCTCCCGCCTATGTTGACTATTTTGACGGTAGATTGTACTGGGCTGAGGAAAGGGATGGCATAACCATAGCCCGTTCCCTGGCAGTCTTAGGTCCTGCAGAATAAAACGCACCTTTCCACCAAAAGCCCCCGTTTTCTAGCGGGGGCTTGACAATATCTAATAATCGTGGTGGAGTGTAGGAGGATCGAACTCCTGGCCTCATGATTGCGAACCATGCGCNNTCTACCAGCTGAGCTAACACCCCATGCGTTGGTTGCATTTATTATATCACAAAAAACCCGTAATAAAAGGCTTGCCCGCCACTCTTTTGCATGATAAAATGGATATGTATAATAAAGTGGCAGGTAAGCAATGAGTAGCGACAACAAAACATCGTTCGAGTTCGAAGGTAGCCAAACGCAGGCCGCCTCTACTGGCACGTCGGTTTCGCAGGAGGATATTAATGCGGCGCTTAGCCAGCCACAATCTAGGTCGGAAAAAGCCGCCCTGGCTGCCGAAAAAACCAAAGGCACGTTCAAGGCGCTAAAAGATAAGTTCTCGGCAAAGCTAAATGGCATTAAATCCGAAAAGGTTCGCACAGCCATTATTTATGGCGGAGGGGCCTTAGCCATCGTCGTTCTGCTAGCCGTCGGATTTTTGGTGGGTAATTTGATATATAGCACCTGGATAAATTCTCGGAATCGTGACACGCTGGCCGAGATTGCCGCATTGAGCTCGGAATCTAGCGAACTGCTCTTTGGCGCAACGGACGAAGAAAAAGCAGCCTTTGCCGAAAAAGTTGAGCAAAAAGTCGAAGAGCTAGAGGCCCGCAATGACGAAAACCTGTGGCAGGCCCTACTTGTGCAGAGCAGCTCGCAGTTCAATAACGGCCAATACGCCGAATCCATCGACACCAAGCGGCAAGCCCTAGAAACCGCTCCGGAAATTGAGCGCCTGGATATTTATACCAACATCTATAGTGCTTACAATATGCTGGGCGATAAGCAGGGCATGATTAGCACTATCGAGGAAATGCTAGAGCGCGATGTGTTTACGAATAGTAAGGACCCGATGGCTGAGTTTACGCGCACAAAATTCACTAATGAACTAGCTACGCTAAGGGGTCAAAACTGATGAAAAAACCCCGCTTTTTTGCAGTATTGAGCACCTGCGCTTTGTTTGTCGGGCTATTTCTGGGCCTAAAAATCGCGCCATTATCGGCAGCAGATGAATACAATCCAGCTTGGGGGACGAGCCCCGGCGCCGGTAGCTATAACGAAGTCGCTGAAGCTTGTGGCAATAGTTGTATGGGTGCTGGCGACAACCCTAATCGCCCGGGTGCACAAGCTGTCCCCAGCAACCTAGATGCCAACGGAGTTAATAACCTTCTTAACAAATGGTCTAACGGTAGCGCGAATCAACAGCTATTGGGTAGCCTAGCCCTCGGCATGATAAACAATGGCCGTGGCATCGCTAGTGTTTCTCAGGCAGAAGTTCCCGTAAACGGAGGATCGATGTACAACACCGCTACGAACAGCATGGTGGACTATCGGGTTTCGGGGACCGCAAACGTCACACTTGTCACTCTACGCGATGGGTCTCATCTAGCAATCAAAAATGACTGCGGCAACCCAGTCTCTCTCTATGTGAATCCACCGCCACCTCCACCTCCTGGCGGCGGTGTAGTTACAAAATCTAACCCCCCCGGCGGATGCGTTGGCCCCAGTTGCGGCGGAACTAGTCCGACCCCAGGCAGGGGAAGCAGCACGTCAACCCCCGCCAGAAATACCCCGTCAAAGAACACCCCGGCTAGGATTACGCCAACCAAAAAGGTGAGTGTGCCGACCAAGCCATCGCCGGTCAAAACTGCATCCCCGCCTAAGTTGCTGACGCCCCCGCCTCCTCCCAGCAACCCGCCCCGTGATCCAGAACTGGTTGGTGGTTGGTGCGACCAAGGCGCGGACTATGGCCCCTGGTCAGATGGCGGCGTAGTGTCCTCTAGTGTAGAACCGACCGATCAAATTCCATACAACTCGGGCAGGAACTCTGGCCGTATGGGCATCTTTAACGGTTCAAAAACTCACCCCAGTGAGGGTGAAAGCATTTGGAATAAACTCACATGGGCCAAGCCTGGTGATCAAGTCAGCTGGGTTGCCGAAATGACTCGCGGCACCCCTGGTGTTTTTGGGCATGATGCGCAGCATAACCTCACATATATGCCCGATGTCACGGACTGCTTCTTTACAGCGCCTTTCGTCAGATTCGGCGGCATGGGCTACAATCAAACCGAATACGACCCGTATGCATCTATCTATTCCGGCTATTACGAAGGCGTAGAAATATCTTCACTTGCTCCTCCAAAAATACCGCAATGGGATTCAACTAAGGTCGGGTTTTGCGGTGGCGGTCTTGGCATTGACATGTATCAGTATAACCACTTGGTGCGTCCTTATGTTCAAGACGATGTTGGTAAGACTGTAACTAATTCCATGAGCTTTACCCCCAGTATGGCCGACAACGGGGCTGTACATATACACAATACGTGCAAACAAACTACTATTATTATACAAACTCGGGACTACACCTTATACGAAACTTGTTATGAGCAATACCTCGTTGATGTTATTGAGTGCGTCGGAACAGGGGAATATGATGATGAAGGCGATGAGATTTGCGAAGACGAAGTGGTCGGGCAGGAAAAAGTGACTATAAACCTAGGCACTAATGAGATTGGTAGCGGCACCGAGAGTCAAGAACGTGTTGAATACTCAACCACGCCCTGTCCGGTCGCCGATATGCTCCAGGCCGGGGGGTCTGGTGGAGACTCAGCATCCGTCAAAGTGCCATTCAACTACCTGACCAATCCATATGTCAGCCTGGAAGGCGTAAAAGATTTTCCATATGCCGATGCTGGCGAAGCCTTGGAGGTAAGCGCTTACTTTGAACTAAACAAGCGCAGTAATACCCAGATTAGCGTCAACCCAATCCTGGGTGAAACGGAGAATGACCCGGTCACTTATGAATCTAGCCCTTATGCTACGGTATCGCGCCCATCGCAGTGGCGGCTAACCAGATTCCTTGTTAAAGCTGGTCAACAACCTCAGGGCGCAGGCTTTGAAAACAACCCGTCGCCTAATGCCAACCCATGTAATTACTTCGCAGCTGGTGTGAGCTATCTGTATCAAGGGACTGACTTGGGCTGCAGCGCTGTCGAGAGCGGTTCGTTATCCATCAACGCCGATAGCTATTCTTGCAATCGCGGCGAGCAGGCGCCATTCTGTTCTGTCGTCCGTCGGGTGTCCAATCGCTCCTACTTTGCGGATGACGTTCCGGTTGGGACACAAATCTGCTACGCTCTATCGGTTTTCCCGGCCTCGAGTTTTGGCCGAGGCTTTGACTACCCAGGGCAAGGTGTTAACCCAGTTGACTTACCTACTTCCCGCATCAACGGCGGTATCAATCAAGCTGGCAATAATGAAACCGCTTTGTGGCCAAACGGGGGCTACAATTCATCTGATGCCTGGCACCACGGCACCCCCTCCTGCATCACAGTCGGTAAATCCCCCAAAGTCCAATTCCAATCCGGTAGCCTCTACAC
>DBCV01000031.1 GCA_002293245.1 Candidatus Saccharibacteria bacterium UBA949
GTGCATGCTTATTTCTCTGCATATAATTCGCCTTACGACGGGTTTTTGTATTATTCCAATGCGTTGCGCGACTTGGAATTCCGCGTTGGCAATACACTGCAAAGCCAGAAACTGGCGAAAAAGGCCGTGGAGGCCGAGGTCCAAAAGCTGGATGCGGAATCAGAGCAGGGCTCGAGAGAAGAGAAAAAAACCTAGGCGTTTTAGATCCTTAATACGACCTCGGGGCATTTTGTATGGTTCTGTTCGGTCGCGCCTATTCGCTCCCCCTGATTACGACTTGCGCTCTTTGACTTCGTTGCGACCGAGGTTCTTTTTGGTTTCGGTGTACTTGACGTGTTTTTTGAGCTTGGGGTCATATTTGCGCAGGGTTAATTTACTGGGGTGGTTCTGGGTATTTTTGCTGGTGTAGTAGGTGCGCTGGTTGCTGTCTTCGCTAACCATGCCAATCAATTTGCGCTTGGTGTTGCTTTTTTTTGCCATTGAATTAGTTTTCTCTCGTTCTTAAATTATTTCTACCAAATAGTATAGCATACTTGTTTGATATATGCTATACTTTAATCATCCTCGATAGCAACGAAATCTTTCTTGAGATTTGTTGGGCGGTTGGATAGCGCTACGCTTCTAGGTCTTTAACATATTATGTGATTTGATTTACCTAACAGGGTCTTTTTGATCAAATTGGTGACAACGAAATTGGAAAAATAGTGCGGATATGTGCCGCGATAGCTCAGTTGGTAGNNTGGTAAGGATGAGGTCTCGGGTTCAAATCCCGATCGCGGCTCCAAATTGAATTAAAAACGTAGGGGCAAAACTTTGCAAAAACGGCAAGTTTTGCCCCTACTATCTGTCAATAATCATGGTTTTTGTGCTATAATTAGTTCATGCTTAGTTTTTGGGAGGTCTTAGCAATTGCAGTAGCCGCTGCTGGGACAGTTTACCTACTGGTAAAGATCGTGCGAGCGATTGTGCGGCGGGAATACGGCGTGGATATTTTGGCGTTTTTGGCTATTTTGGCAACTTTGGTGGCTGGCGAATATCTGGCGTCGGTGATTATCGTGGCGATGATGGCAACCGGCGAGTTGCTGGAACGCTATGCGGGTCGCCGGGCGCGCAGAGAATTGACAAAACTAATTAGCAACAAACCAAAGTACGTGCACCTGATTGAAAAAAACGACAACTCATCTGATTCGCAGCAAGCTTTTAAGGATATTCCGGCAGCTGATGCCGAGCCGGGCGACAGGCTCTGGGTAAAGACTGGCGAGATGATTCTGGTTGACGGCATCTTGACTTCCGAATCGGCGACTCTGGACACCGCCAATATCACTGGCGAGTCCTTACCGCGCGAGCTAAAGACTGGTGATAAAGTTGTATCTGGCTCTTTGAATACTGGAGCCGGGATCATCGTAGAAGCAACTGCGGACCTGAAAAATAGCCAGTTTTCCCAGCTGGAAGAGGCGGTGCGTTCGATCGAGAATCAACCAGCGCGTTTTGTGAGGTTGGCGGATCGATATGCAATCCCGTTCACACTGCTTTCGCTGGTTATTGCGGGCGCGGCCTGGGGGATTTCTGGAAACTTCACTCGATTTGCCGAAGTACTGGTTCTAGCTTCGCCCTGCCCATTGATTTTGGCTGCACCAATCGCTTTTATTTCCGGAATGTCCAAGGCTTTTGGGGCAGGGATTTTGGTTAAAAACGGCACAAACTTGGAGAGGCTTTCGTCCGTTCAATCTGTCGCTTTTGACAAAACTGGGACTTTGAGTTCCGGAAAANNTCAGCGGTGTCGAGAGTTTTTCGCCAGAGTTTCCGGAGGATCGGCTCGTCGGGCTAGCTGCCCAGCTTGAGCAGGGGAGTACGCACCCATTGGCATTGGCGGTGGAGGAATATGCAAAAGATGGCGGGGCTAACTCGCCAGTGTCTGCGATACGCGAACACATTGGCATGGGCGTGGATGCGAAGCTCGGCAAGCACAAAGTGACGCTGGGCTCGCTAGCGCATATGCGACTGCATGGGATCAAAACGCAAAGTCAGAATTCGGGGTCGGCGATTTATATCGCCTTAGACAAAAAACTGGTCGGCCGGATCGATTTCAAGGACCAGCTCCGCGCCAGTTCGGCCATCGTTGTTCAAGACCTACAGCAACTCGGACTAAAAAACATCGCCTTGGTGACTGGCGATAACCAGATAGCCGCCAACAAAGTCGCTGGTGCATTAGACATCAAAACTGTGTTTGCCGATCAACTCCCAACGGATAAAATCACGGCCGTGCAAAACCTACAACCTAAACCAACGCTTTTCGTAGGCGACGGCTTGAACGATGCGCCAGTTCTGGCAGCTGCGGATGTCGGAATTGCGATGGGCGCGTTCGGATCGCCTTTGGCTGTTGAATCCGCCGGTATAGTTATCATGTCTGATGATATTTCTAGGGTGCCGCTGGCGATACGAATTGCTCGCGCCACTCGGGCGACCGCCACGCGCTCGGTGCTGCTGGGGATTGCAGCTTGCATATTGTTAATGCTGGTCGCCTCGTTCGGCTTGATACCGGCAACGATTGGAGCATTGCTACAGGAAGCCATTGATGCGCTGTCAATCACCTCTGCGTTGGCCGGAAAAAAAGTTAAATAGGCTGCCACAAGCACCCCTTGGCATATCCCGGGATTTGAGGCGGACAAGAAGCTCCCCCATTCTTTGGAATAGGGGAGTGGTCTTTCGCTCAAACTACAGTGTGGCTCTATCGCTTATGGAGAACCTTATGGGTTCGTGCGCCGTACAGCAGCGACATTGCGCCGAACACCAACGAGTAAGCACCCAGTAGTATCATCACAATCGAAGCGCTAGCTTGAGTGTTGACAAGCACCAAGATGCCCAAAACTGTGCCGATCAAGCCCGAAATAATCATCAGGGCTTTGTCAGCGCCATCATCTTTGAACTTAGCCCCCAAGACCACTTCTAGCACGCTACGCACCAAGATAAATGATCCGACGACTGTCATTACTAGCCACAACGCTGCGCCGGTATTAAAGCACAAGATGATACCAGCTGCGAGTTCAACTAACCCAAGCAAGAAGTGCATGCCCCAGCCGCGCGAACCAACGTGCGCCAAGGACGTGATGATGCTTACTAGGCCGATAATAATTAGGGCAATGGCCGCAATAATTACAAAGAACTTTAGCGTCCAAACTGGCGCGAAGAGAGCAAAAAGCCCGAACAGAATCGCCACAACAGCTCCGAAGATATACATTCGGTGACCGCGGTGCAGATACCTGCGGACGTTATCGCTGGCTTTTTTTTCGGAGCGCTTAATAGCACTGATTTCTTTGTTGACCTTGCCCGCTACTTTGCGAGTTGCGGCCTTTGCACTCGCACTTTTGCTGTGAGAAGCTTTTGCTGACTTTCATGACTTCTTTGGTGCACTCTTAGCACCGGTGCTTTTAGTTTTTTTAGATTTTGTGCCCACCATTTTTCCTCCATTTTATCTTATTCTTATTATGGTTATGTTCATTATATCATACTTGGTTTTGGAGCCGCAAGTCGGGCTTGAACCGACGACCTACGGTTTACAAAACCGTTGCTCTACCACTGAGCTATTGCGGCGCACTATAAAAGTGATTATAGCAGAGTCGCCAAATAAAACCAAGTATTTGGCGACTGAAAATATCTACAACCTCGGCCCTACTTCACGGGTATAGGTGGTAATGGCTTGGCCGTATTGTTCGGTTTGGTGGTAGGCCCATAGGTAGGCGTCTAGTCTTAGGTTAAAGATCTCGGCTGGTGTGTTGGATTGGTTGTTGTTGCTGTTTGGTTGGGGTTGTCCGCCTGGGTTGGGTGGGGTTTGGTTAGAGCTAGTGCAGCTGTTTATAGTTCCTTGGCTGCAGCTGGGTCTTTGGGTGTTGTCAACACCAGAGCCTGCTGTTCTTAGGAGTTTAAGGTCTTTGGCGAAGATGGGGCCATTGACGAGGAGTTGGTTGTTGCAGTTGTTGGAGCTAGGGGTCTGATTACAGGTTCTAATGGTACCTCCGGTATTGGCTGCATCGCCGTAGGCGATGAGCCAAGCGTCTACTTGAGTGACGTTAGACGCAATCGTGATATTTGGAGCAAATATCACGACTTGCGATAGGTCATTGATGGATGTTAAGTTGCCTTGGTGGTTGATAATGTTGCCTTGGATGGTAATGTCGCTGGTGTAGGTAAAGATGTAGGATTCGCCTGGGTTCATGGTGCAGCCGTTTTCACAGCGACGGTTGTTGGGGTTAACGGTGACGCCTTTGTAGCGGTTAGCAATGCTCTGGAGGGACTTATGTTGGGTGCTGAAGTGGCCGTAGGAGTTGTAGGTTGTGCCTTGGTTGGAGAGGGTTTGGCGGGACCAGATGGGAGCGGTCTGGGTACCGCCTCCGGAGAGGCGGAGGCCGAGTTGGCCAAAGGCGGAGCCGGTGGCTAGGCCGGTGAGGCTGGCTGGGCCGGTGAGGAGGCTACCGGCTACGGCTGCTTCGTATTCGACCCAGGAGCCGTAGATTCGGCGTTCCTCGCTGGTGGCAGCGGGAACGCCGAAGCTTTTAAGGGTTTGACTGGTAGAGATGTTGCCTTCGGTGTAGAGGCTACCGGATTGGAA
>DBCV01000007.1 GCA_002293245.1 Candidatus Saccharibacteria bacterium UBA949
TGACTCTAGTACGAGAGGACCGAGTTGAACGAATCTCTAGTGTATCGGTTGTGGCCACCTGCCGCAATGCCGAGTAGCTATATTCGGAACGGATAAGCGCTGAAAGCATATTAAGCGCGAAGCCGACTCCAAGATTAGATTTCCCTATGAGCTCCCAGAGAGAATATCTGGTTGATAGGCGCAAGATGGAAGCACGGCAACGTGTGGAGTCGAAGCGTACTAATCGAGCCATCGCCTTTTTATGTCCAAGCTACTTCTGCTGATTTTATTGGCAGATATAGTTTGGTAGACTTAGTTAGTAATTGGTGATCATCTCCGTTTGTTCGGAGTCGTCACCGGTCAATTAATAATTTCATTGACATCGAATACGGAAGAAAACCACTTTTAGACGTTTTCTTGGCGTGTTCGGTGCCCATAGCGCTGGGGAAACACCTGTTCTCATTCCGAACACAGAAGTTAAGCCCAGTAGCGGCGATTATACTGCGTTAGCGGAAAACTAGCAAGGTGCCGAATTATAGAATTACACTCCGAATAGGGGTGTTTTTCTTCATCATTGTGTATGATATGTCTATAGCTGAAGCCAGTTTTGCGAAAGGTCCCGGGCTACGATAGTCCGGGACCTTTTCGTGTTATTTCAAAGAATCTCGCATTTTCTTCGAACACTACCCCCATTGTATATCACGGGAAGCATAATGTCAAGACTTCTTACGTTTGATTTTTCGCGTGAAGCATGGTGGGGTTGCGGGCAAAAGTGCATTGACAAAAAAGCATAAGTGTGATAAGATGACCGCATACGCTTAGCGCGGATGTCTTTTTCAGACCTTGGTGCGATAAGTATTCTTAAACTGACTGCTGCCCACGCGCCAAGACTTGGCGCAGGCAGGGCACTTGTAGATACCCCCAGCGATCTGCCAGCCAGCGGTGTCGCAGGCCGGGCAGAGGCTGCGACGGGCTAGCCACTCACGGTAAGAACTGATTTGAGCGTCGGCCAGCTCGGCGTCGTATGGAATCTCATACCTTGGAGCCAACTTAGTCCGTACCAGCTCCCAGGCTTCGACCTCCAGCCGTAGCAATTCGGCATCTGTGTCGTAGTTTTGGTGGCCGAGCAGCGCATGAGAGAGCTCATGAAGCAGGAATAGGCACGCCGGAGCGGCCGAATGCTCGCCCAAGTTAGTCCAGAGCGATGTCTCGGAGGGCGGCAGCCCGAGAGAAAAGCGCGGTTGCCCCGTGGCGACGGGCGCAACCGACGCTGTTCGCGGTTGGACTAACTTGGGCGAGCTTGCATACAGAATCTCTCCCGTTTCCGGGCGCCAAGAAAAAAAACCGGGCTCTTCGACCTCTGTGAACTTTAGCTTCGGGTAGTCCAGCTGCAGTTTTTTAACCAGCTGTATAAAATCTTTAACCATGAGTGCTTACAATCTGTTTGGCATGGTAATAACACCCGAGCATTACGGCTTCTTCGGGGCTACTAGAGGTTTCTATCGGCGGCACGGAAAACAAACGTTTGTTCAGGCGGGCCGCGACCTCTGCCGTTAGAAACTCTTGGAACTTGAGGAAGTGGCTACCAAACCCGCCATTCACCACTATTAAATCCGGCGAGAGGACTGGAATAAGCACGGCAACTCCGAGGGCGATGCGCTTTGCGACCTCGTGCCAAATCTCGTCATCTGTAATATGATTAGATGGGCCAAATTCGGCCGTGATGGCGCGCCCAGAGGCAAAGTGCTCCCATTCGCGCGGCTCGCCGTTAAAGTCAAAGGTCATGTGGCCCGCCTCTGGGTGGACTGATGAGAGCTTTTGGCATATAGCCAGTCCAGAGCCGATACCGGTACCTATAGGCAATGCCAACAAACGTCCGTTAAAGCCACGCGCCCGAGCTTCATAAAGTGCCGCCAGGTCCCCGTCATTAGCCACCAGAACGGGCACGCCAAACTTCTTGTAGAGCTCTTCGCCAGGATTGAAACCCTTCCACGGCAGATTAGCAAAAGTTAAAGAGATGTGCCGTTCATCAAGGCTCTTGCCGTGCACGCCAAAATACATCTGCTCGTTCATGACTGCCGGAAGAGCCATTGAAATCTGGCTAACTGTCGCCTTGGTGGCCTCTTGGAGTTCCAGAATCGCCGCAGATACCGATTCGATATACCTTGCCTGGGATTTTTCTGTCGGAAAGGTGACGGACCGGAGCACTTTGCCAGAGGGGCCAAGAGCCCCCACCATCGTTTTTGTTCCGCCAGTGTCGATGCAAATTATCATGCCCCAATTATAGCATATGTTGACTTTTCCGAGCGGTATCTGATATAATAGCTTAAAATCTTTTGGACTTTTGTGGCTGTTTACCATTGCCGCCGGGGTCAAAAAGAAGTATATAAGGAAGGAAAAACTAAGTAATGGTAAAAAGTAAAGAGGCTGCCACAGATAAAGAGGCCAACCAAGCTAAAGCTAAGGTGAAGGCAGAGGTAGCGGAAAAAGCAGAAAAAACTAAAGAAAAGGCCGGGATCACCATGGACGATCTTTTGGCGGAAGCCGGAGATGCAACCAAGCAATTGATTGAAGGCGAAACTGTGGACGGCAAAGTATTGTCGGTGCGCAAACACGAAATTTTGATTGACCTCGGGCCGCGAGGCGTCGGCATGGTGCCACGGCGCGAAGCCAGCTTTTCGAAAACACTAGACGTTGGTGACGAAGTGACGGCTAGCATTGTGGACACGGAAATGGACGACGGGTTTTCGCTGCTCAGCCTGCGCAAAGCTGTTAAAGACAAGAGTTGGGACGAGATTCAGTCGCTGCTAGAGAACTCGGAGACCGTCGAAGTTGTGCCGTTTGACGCCAACAGAGGCGGCATGCTGGTGGAATACGAAGGCGTGCGCGGCTTTTTGCCGGTTTCGCAGCTGTCGGCGGAGCATTACCCACGGGTCGGCGGAGCGGACAAGGACGAGATTTTGCAGAAACTGAACGCTCTGATTGGCCAAACCCTTAAAGTGCGGATTCTGGATGTTGATAAGAAAACCAATAAGCTGATATTTAGCGAAAAAGAGGCAGCCAAAGATGGCCTGGCCGAACGGTTTGAGAGCATTAAAGTCGGTGACCAAGTTAGCGGTGTCGTAACTGGAGTGGTGGACTTCGGCGCATTCGTGAATGTGGAAGGAATTGAAGGCCTGGTGCATATTTCGGAGATTTCCTGGGAACGGGTTGGCAATCCTAACGATTATGTGAAGATCGGCCAAAAGGTGGATATGAAGATTATTGCCATTGACAAAGATCGCTTGAGCCTGAGCATGAAGCAACTCAAGGAAGACCCGTGGGGCGTTGAAGTTTCTAGTCTGAAAAAAGGCGACACTGTGGACGGAACTGTCACGCGGATTACGCCATTTGGTGCATTTGTACAGATTAGCCCAGCAGTTGAGGCCCTAGTGCATATTTCGGAACTGGGCGGCGATTCCGAGCACATGGTCAGTCCAGAAAACGTTTTCTCTTTGAATGAGCGCAAGAAGTTCAAGGTGCTGGAGATTGACAAGGATAATCGCAAGGTTTCGTTGGGACTGGTCAGCAAGGTAAAGAGCTCCGGCTCAGCTAAAGAAAAGCTTGAAAAAGCCGACAATGTAAAGGAAAGCAAGACCGTTAAAGAAGCTACAGGCACTAAAGAGACCGAGGCCAAAGCTGAAACTAGCGCAAAGAAGGCCACGGCAAAGGCGGCCAAGACTACGAAGTCAACTAAAACTGCCGAAAAATCATCAATCAAAAAATCGAGTAAATAGTCCAACTTTTGGGCTAGAATTCGGCGGAAAGGAAATCTGAAAGTGGAGAACCAAACGAAAGTTATCAAGATTTCCGGTTCGATAGGGGTGGGCGAGCTGGCGGATGCCTTAGGGCTGTCGGTGACGAGATTGATTGGCGAACTATTCAAGAATGGTATCGTGGCAACAATCAATCAGAGGTTGGATTTTGAGACGGCATCGATTGTTATCGAAGAGCTGGGATTTACAGATGTGAAACTAGAGCGCAAGGATGCGGCTGCTGGAGCGGTGAAGCATAAACATGAATTATCTGATGCTGCCGCGCCGCGGCCGCCGATTGTGGCCATTATGGGCCATGTTGACCATGGCAAGACCACCCTGCTGGACACCCTGCTAGACAAAAAGACGGCCGCGGGCGAAGCCGGAGGCATCACCCAACATATCTCGGCCTACCAAGTGGAGCATAACGAACGTTTGTTGACCTTTCTGGACACGCCCGGGCATGCCGCATTTGCGGCTTTACGCCAGCATTCGGCGGAGCTGACGGATATCGTGGTGTTGGTTGTGGCGGCGGACGACGGCGTAAAGCCGCAAACTGTGGAAGCCATCAAGTTCGCCGAAAGCGCCAACGCCAAGATTATCGTGGCGATCAACAAAATCGACAAATCCGGTGCTGACGTCAACCGAGTGATGGCGCAATTAGCCACCGAGTACAATTTGAACCCTGAGGAATGGGGTGGAAATACCGTTATGGTGCCGATTTCCGCCAAAACCGGCGAAAATCTGGACAAATTGCTGGACTTGATACTGCTGACCGCAGACATCGAAGAATTACGAGCCGATGTTGACATTCCGGCCGAGGGGCTGGTGATTGAA
Source organism: Candidatus Saccharibacteria bacterium UBA949 (assembly GCA_002293245.1). Lineage (GTDB taxonomy): Bacteria > Patescibacteriota > Saccharimonadia > Saccharimonadales > Saccharimonadaceae > UBA949. The sequence goes on from DBCV01000007.1 coordinate 4,611, forward strand.
TCCCACGTCGAAACTGGCAAGGGTTCAGTGGTGAATCTGCTAGTAGAAAATGGTGTGCTCAAGCTGGGCAACTTTGTGGTGGCCGGTAAAACTTACGGAAAAATTCGCACGATGTTGGATTTTGCCGGCAAGCCCAAAGGCAAAGCTGAGCCATCTACCCCAGTCACCGTCACGGGATTCAAAGATCTGCCCAGTTTTGGCGACGAGTTTGCTATGGTGCCGGACGAAAAAACTGCCAAACGTTTGGTGGCCCTGAACAGCATGGAGGCAGCTAATGTCGCGGCTTCGACCAACGTGACTGGCTCCGACCTCCTGCGCATGATGAAGTCGCAGGACGAGGGTAAGCGGTTTAATGTGATTATCAAAGCCGACGTGATCGGTTCGGTGCAATCTGTAGTGGACAGCCTGAAGATGATCGATACGGGCGGCGAGGTCGAAATAACAGTGGTCGGAAGTGGCGTCGGCAATATCTCGGAAAACGATATCCGCCTGGCGGCTTCTGGATCGCCCGATGGGCTAGGGTCAGCGATCATCTACGGTTTTAACGTTGAACTGCCAGCTAGCATCAAGAATCTTGCCCAGCGCGACCATGTTGAAGTACGCATTTTCCGAGTGATTTACGATCTGTTGAACGATGCTAAAGCGGCTATGGAGGAGCTACTGCCGCCAAAAACCACAGAGGTTGAGACAGGGGAGATGGTGCTGCGCGGTGTATTTCGGGTGACGAAAGATACGGCCATCGTCGGCGGGGAAGTGCTGAGCGGACAAATTAAACCACTAACTTTAGCTAAATTAGTCCGCGGCGGCGAAGAATTAGCCGAAGTCGAGGTTGCTAGCCTACAAAAAGCCAAGGTTGAGGCCAAAGAGTTGGTTGCCGGCGAAGTTGGTGGATTATCGATCAAAACCTCCCAAAAGATCGGTTTCGAGATTGGCGATCGCCTCAAATTCTTCACCCGAACAGTAGAGAAGCGGAAGCTGTAAAAAACAAGAAGAACGCAGAATTTTTCGCAGTTTTTGGCCCAAAAATGGCATAGGTGAGTGTTGTGATTTTTACAACACTTACTACTGTTAGTGTTGACGATTTAGCTAAAAATAGCATGAAAGTATTGACATATTTAAGCATGTGTGCTATAATGAAGTCATAAGCTTGAGAAAAAGCTTATCGCACCTTAAGAAGTAAGTTAGGAAATGGTTAATGCCTTCTAGTGTTTTGCCACAACCAGTTAGTGAGATGGTTTCGCTGGCTGATTGTGGTTGAAACACCGGGTATGTGGGATCACACGGAATCTACCGCCCCGCCCAAAAGGAGGTTGCCAACCATGAAGAATACTGCATTGTTTACCACCAAGTCCCTGTCGTCTCTTCCCGAAATAGGGGAAGTGTTAGATTTTGCCCACTGCTTCGAACTCGAAGCAGAAACCGGCGCCCTCCTTTTAAAAAGGGGCGCCGACGCCGTCATCCCTTCTGGGTGCGGCCCAGCAAAGTTCTACTACGAGGAAGAGTACTTTGCCTGCTCGGGGGCATCTACCTCCTGCACTGGCAAAAACTGCAGCGGCTGCGAAGCCGCGGATTGGGACAAAGAAGCTGGCGCAGGGCATTTAAAAAATGCCTATGGCGGCAGCCGCATCAGCGACACCGTCCAATACTCTGACGGGCTACAGCATCACGATTGGATTGATGTCGATGGCGCCGAGAGAGATTCTTACGTTTTCATAAAGACAATTGAAGAGAATTATTATCTCTCGACCGATGACTTCGGCAACGGCCGAACGCTTGAAAATATCGTCCGGTGGATTCTGGAAGGAGGCAATGGCGTAACGCTCAACCTCGCCTAGCCCTTCCCCTAACTAACACTTCGAAAGCCCCCGGCAGTCAGCCGGGGAGCTTTACTTTTTCAGACCATTTTTNNTTGCTGTTCGGCGGCACGAGCGAATCGATCACCAGATACTTCCCGTCGGCGCAGAGGGGGTCGAGCTCGGTTCGCGGGGCGGTAGCGGCGTGGGCGGCGGTAATCGTGCAACCCAGGCCCAGCAGAGTTAGCTTCGACTTTGGAAAACCGGCAAAGGCGACCACTTGGCGAGCCAATTCATCGGCCGAGTAGATAGTCGGCAAAAGATCAGACATGGACCTGTTGAGTTTGACTGTAAACGTCGCCTGCGATTCGTCTTGCTCGCGCGGCTCAGCCGTGCCGTCTAACACCCGCGGCAAAACCTCAATCAATAACTCCGCACCAGTAGTCGCCAGCTTTTCGTACAGCGATTGCTTGGTATCATCCGTTGTGGTTTTTACAACGCCTTGGGCGAAAATCGGGCCAGCATCCATCTCGGGAACCAATCCCATTACCGAAACGCCAGTTTGTTTGTCGCCCTTTAGGATGGCGGTTTCAATCGGCGTTGTGCCGCGATACTTTGGCAGCAGTGAAGGGTGGATATTCAGAATCCCCAAAGGAAACAGGTCAATAATCGACTTGGGAACCATCTTTCCGTAAGAACTCAGCACGCCAATCTCTGGTTTCATCGCCGCCAGTTCTTCCAGGATCTCTTTGGGTTTATTCGGCGTCAAGACTGGGATACCTAATTCCTCGGCCTTTCGCATGATCTCCAGCTCATGCTTATTGCGTGACTTAACCTCTTTTGCCATAGGCAGCACAATAGTGCTAATTTCGTAGCCGTTCTTCACCAAGGCATCGAAAGCCGAAGTGATGTAATGTTTTAGCCCCTGCGCCAACTGCTCGTTGCCAAAGAAAACTAACCCCATAGGTTCTTGTCGCCCTTGATTTTTGCATAGTCCAAAGGCTGTAATTCGCCGTCAGAATCCAACTCAAAAAACGCATCTTTCTTGTCTTTGATATGGTCGATGAACAGCACGCCATTCAGGTGATCGATCTCGTGCTGGAGTGTGCGGGCGTAGGAACCGTCCACCTTGAGCCGGATTGGTTCTCCGTTTTCGTTCACGGCCTTGAGCCGGACTTTGGTGTGGCGGGGGACTAGGCCATAGATTTGCGGCACACTCAGGCAACCCTCGTAGTCTTCTTCGACCTTGCCCTCTAGCTTGACAATCTCCGGATTGAGCAGGGCTACAAAGCTTTGGTTATCTTTGTTGTCGGTATTGTCGCGGATGACTATAATCCGGTATAATTCGCCCAATTGCGGCGCCGCCATGGCGGCAGAAATCTCGTGCGGATGGTCTTTTTCCCAATCCAACGACGCCTCACGCATCCGTTTAATGACATTTTTGACTTCTTCGGATAGTTCCGTCACTTTGGCGGCTTTTTTGCGCAACCGCGGGTCGGGAACGGTGATGATTTCTTGTTTCATATTGCCATATTATAGCAGCGAAGGGGGGTCGAGGTCAATTAGCCAGTTGTTGAGGGGGAGTGCGGCGAGTAGGTCTGTTAGGTTTTTGCGAGACCTGGATTTTATAACCAGTTGCCAGCGGTAGGTGGTTTTGGTGCGTTCGTAAAAAGCAGGGGCAGGGGAGGAAACTTCTACGGTTCTACCAGTTTTTTCTGCCCAGTTTTTAATATCCCGCGCTGCTTCCCGGCAGTTCTTTACTGCCGAGGCTTCGGTTTTGCGCACACAAGTGAGCTTGAGCAGGTAGCGAAAGGGCGGGAAGCCAGCGCNNACTTCGTCATGAAAGCCCGCGTAGTCTTGCGCGCATCCATACTGAACAATTTTATTACTCGGCTGGAACGACTGGATGATCACATCGGCATCGCTATGGCCGCGGCCTACCCGACCCACAACTTGCGTGAGTAATTGAAATGTTCGCTCATCGCTGGAGAAATCCGGCAAACTGAGGCCAAGGTCGGCTTGGACTACGCCAACGGTGCCTAAATTGGGTAGGTCAAAGCCCTTGACTATAGACTGGGTACCGATGATTATCGGGATGTCGCCGTCCCGAACTTGTATAAATAATTTGTTCATTGACAGCTCTTCTGGGGTGTCGCTATCAAAGCGGGCAATTCGCACATCCGGAAAGACTTTTTGCAGCTCGAGCTCTACTGCCTTGGTTCCGAAGCCTTTGTGCACGACATCAGTGTTGCCGCAACTCGGGCAGACAGTAGCAACCGGCTGTTTGTAGCCGCAGGTGTGGCAGATGTATTGGTACTTATCCCCATGTAGGGTTAAAGGCAGCAGGCAATTCGGACATAGTGCTTGCCAGCCGCACTGATTACAAAGCGTCAAGCTCGCGCTACCCCGGCGGTTATGAAAAACAAGCGATTGTTTGCCAGATTTTAGACTACTGCTGATCGAAGCCAACAGTGCGTCGCTCAAAAAGTAGTGCCGGCGGAAGTTGTCGCGGTTTTTCAGATCAACGATCTGCAAATTAACCCGTTTCTGGTTCGCTTTGGCGACCTTTTTCAGCTCCACAATAGAATGGTTTTTGTGAGCCAGATGATGGTCGGCTAAAAGCGGGGTGGCCGTGCCAAAAACAGCCTTGAAACTCCCGCTTTTTGCCATCATCGAAGCTACGCGCAGAGCGCTGTATTTAGGGTTTTGGTCCTGGTGATAACTGGGTTCATGAGCCTCGTCAACGATAATCAGGCCGAGATTGCGCAGTGGCGCGAATAAAGCGGAACGGGGACCGATAATAATCAGGTGTTGTTCGCCATTTAAGATCTTTCGCCATAGAATATGCCGTTCGGCCTCGGTTTGGCGAGAGTGTAGTAGTATGACTTCCTCGGAAAAATGCTGCTCGAAATTGCTGACGAGTTGCGGAGTAAGCGAGATTTCGGGCGTTAGAACAATAACTGACTGCGCACGTGCCAGAACTTTTTTGGCGAGGGCGATATAGACATTAGTTTTGCCGGAGCCGGTCACCCCGTGGAGAAGAACGGTGGACTTATAGCTGCTTTCAATAGACCGTACGGCAGCCTCCTGGTCGGAATTAAGTGGCAGAGCGGGGGTTTTCGCCTTGGCGGACGACCTCTCCTGATTCTTGGTCTTTTCCCGGCGAGTTTTGGTTAGGCCAGCTGGCAGAACAGTTTGCAAAACCGTGGCTAAAGGCGTGGCGTAAAACTTAGACAGCCACAGAGACGCATCCAACAGATGACCCGGTAGGGGCTGATCTTCAACCACTCCGGAGACGGCCTTGCAAGTGAATCGAGGTTTCTTGCGGACTGCGCGGAAGACCACACCTACTAACATAGATTTGCCGACTGGGACCTGAACGATAGCGCCAATCGACAGGCGATTTTCGGACTGATAAGTTAAAAAATCCGCCCCAGCCCGCACGACTTTTAGTGGCGCAATATCGTAGTAAAGCATGGAGCAATTATACTACATCGGTAATTCGGATAATGTTGTAAAAAATACTTGCTTTTGGTTCGGGAATCGGTATAATGAGATTAACAGGTATTAAAATAAAGCGGAGCGATTAGAATAGTCAAATGTTGGACGTTTTCGTAACATCTAGGGTGAGGCGCAAGATATTAGTTGTGTTCGCAAAATATCCGGATTTCAAGACCCACGTGCGGGGTCTGGCTAAGCTGATTAAAGAAGATGCCGGGAATATCCAGCGGGAACTACGCAGGCTCGAGAAAAGTAATTTTCTATTAGTTTCAAAACAGGGAAACGCCAAGGTCTATCAGACCAACAAGCGCTTCCCAATTTTTAAGGAACTTCAAAGCATGGTGATTAAATCTCAGCAGCAGCAACAGTCGCGAATCAGCAAACGAATATGATCTTTGAACAGATACTGGCGAAGCGCAGGCTGAACGGAGAAAAGCTAGAGAAGTTTTTGCACCCCAAATACGAGGACGGCCATGATCCGATGAGGTTGCCTGATGCCAAAAAGGCAGTGGCCAGGATAAAAAAAGCGCAAGAAAGTGGCGAGAGGGTAGTGATATTTGGTGATTATGACGCAGATGGCGTGACATCGGTAGCGCTGTTGTTCTCGGCGCTGAAGGCATTTGGGTTTGCTGACCTACAGTACCTGCTGCCAGAACGTTTCGCCGGAGGGTATGGGCTGACTATGGGCCGGGTAGAAGAACTGACAAAAATGGGTGCCAATCTGGTGATTACCGTGGATTCGGGCAGCCGAGACTTGGCGGAGGTGGAGGAGTTGAACAGAGCTGGAATCGATGTGGTAATCACTGACCACCATGAACTAGGTACAGAATTGCCAGCAGCAGCGGCAGTAGTGAACCCCAAACGGGCTGACAGCAAGTATCCATTTCGGGAATTATCTGGAGTCGGGGTGGCGTTCAAATTGGTGCAGGCGCTACAAGCGAATGGATTGCGGGGCTTGAGCGCGGGGCAGGAAAAGTGGTTCTTGGACTTGGTGGCAATCGGCACGGTATGCGACGTGGTTAGCTTGACGGACGAGAATCGGATAAATGTGTTTTACGGCATGAAAGTGCTGGCTAAAACCAGACGGTGCGGGCTCCAAGAATTGATGCGAGCGGCCAGGATGAAAGAAGTTTCGACGGGCGCAGTCGGTTTTCAGATTGGCCCGCGACTGAATGTGGCTGGCCGGCTAGATAGCCNNAGAGTTGATGCGAGCCGCCAGGATGCAGGAGGTTTCGACGGGTGCAGTAGGTTTTCAAATAGGCCCGCGGCTGAACGTCGCTGGCCGGTTGGACAGCCCGGTGGCTGCTCTGGAACTTTTGCTGGAAGAGAATAAAGCTGCCGCCTATGCTAAAGCTAAGGAGCTGGATGAATTAAACGGTAAACGGAAAACAATGCAAAATATAGCAGCGCAAGAAGCGCTGGATGCTGCCACCGAAGCGGAGCAGAAGATGCCCATTCTATTCTTTCGGGGCAAGAACTGGCATGAGGGAGTGATTGGAATTATAGCTGGGCAATTATTAGAAAGATATAAAAAACCAGTGTTTGTG
>DBCV01000014.1:0-206 GCA_002293245.1 Candidatus Saccharibacteria bacterium UBA949
TCTACGTCCACTGTTGAACCCTGTGGCACAAACACCACCACCTCGTCGTCGAAGTCAAAGTCGAAGCTGAAGAAGCTCCAACTGAACCGCTTATCCTTTTCCAGCCGTAGCACACCGCTTTCCAAAGTCTGGGCGTAAGACGTATTTTCGTCTTCGTAGTACGTCAGTCCAGCCCGACCGTCCGCGCTTTCCCGCAGAACTACTTT
>DBCV01000014.1:252-5424 GCA_002293245.1 Candidatus Saccharibacteria bacterium UBA949
TCTAACTGGTCCGGAATCGACGTAAATCGAAATCCCATCAAAGCTACGCTGACTATGCAACTCAGCAACCCCACGCACATCAAAATCAGTGCGACGCCAGTGAGCATAGATAATTTATTCTTTTGTCTGTTCATCATCTTCCTTTTTATTTTTTCTCGGTTTAGCTACGGACTCACTGGGCTTCTTGGCTGCCGTCTTCTTTACCTTGACCGAAACCAGTCCGGTGAATTTAAGCAGCAGTTGCACCAGCAGTTTTACCAGCAGAATCGACAACCCGATCATAAACAGCGACGCGCCAATCACCAAAATGAACCCCTGCACCGTCATGTCTNNTAAACAGCGCGGCCAAAGGTGCGAGAATAAACGCAATCACGCAGGCGCCGCAAGCGATGATCAGCGAAACAATCGTGATAAACACGGCAAAAAGTATGGCGAAAGCAGCAATGGAGAGCGGCAACAATAGTGGTAAGGCAAGAATGAATAGGATCACATATCGACTTTTTGTCATAAACCCATTATATAGGTAATACTCAGCCAAGTCAATGCCCCCAGACCAGAAAGCCCAGGGGAATTTGTGATTATTGCGCTAGCATCCGCCAAGCCCNNGACAACTGTCCAGGGGTATTTTTCATTAGCGCCCATCGTAGCTAACACACAGATCATATTGATCTAACGATGCCACCATCCTAGAGTTTTCGCCGAAAACATCTTTCTCGGCATCCGAGACCGCTTTTATCACACCCCACTCTCTGATTTTTTCGCGAATCGCGTCCAGAAATCTCAGCAGTTCGGGCTCCGTTTTGCCGCGCTTCTTCCACTCGGAAGCATAAACCAGCAAAGTCTCGAAATGTGCGCGACTGTTGATTGCCAGCGCCGCTTTCATAACCTGCGCACCCAATTCACCATGACTATGGCATGGGTGTAGTAGCAGTCCCAGTTCGCAGAGTGCCTGCAGGTCATTCAGATCGGCGCGGTTGCCGTTGATAATCACCTGGCGCCCAATGGCTGATGGCTGCCCGAATCTCGTAATCTCTGATGGAAACCCGACCATCTCTGCTATGGTATACACTATTTCTTCGCCGCCGGGTATCTGCGGTGGGTCAAGGTACACTGTAATAGACATAGCAAACACCGCCCTCCCCTTTTTCCTGCTGTCGATTTTTGTTTTGCTTACTCCAGCTAGTCTAAGTATAAACGAACGACCGTATTTTTGTCAATGGTATTCTTTGCGGACTTTTCCACAGACTACCGGAAGTCGAAAGCGATTTAACAGATGCAAACAGCACATTTTTTGTACAAAAATCACTGATTTTCCGGCCTAGAATCTAGCGCTATCAGGTAGTCGTAAATCGGCATCNNNNACAACTCGGCCCCATTAGCCTGCCGGTGTATCAACGAAAAGGATTTGCGACTATACCAAGCTGCAGTCCCCTTGGTCGGCGCCTCCTTTTTGCGCGTGTACTCCTCGCCCTCCAGCACAAATTCACTTTGCTTGCCCAAAAATGCCACTAGCTTCTCAAACTCCCGCGGGTGCGCATCCAGTTGCGCGCGAAACCTGGTCATCGTTGCCGCTTTCGCTCCGCCATAACCCATCCCATAGCTCCAATTATCGGCAGACAAGTCGAACCAAAACACCGGCACATCCGTCCACTCCTTGCCCGGCTCACCCGGCCGCTCAATCGAAAACCACATGCTTGTCCGATACGGCCCATCACCAGCCCGCAGATAGCGCGCATCCCGATAAATCCGCGATAACTTATGGATAAACCCCCGGCCACCGCACTTATCCGTCACCTGTTTGAACACTGCCTGCCCCAGCGTTTTCATTGGGCTCTGAAACTCCCGCAAAAACTCATCCTTATGCGCCTCAAACCACGCCTTCTCATTATTCATCCCCAGTTCGTTTATAAAATCAATCGTCCGCTGCGAAAATCCCTCAAACCCCGGCTCTGCAATATGTTTTTTGTTCATAAATCACCCTCTTATACTTTCTGCTATCACGCTAAGTCAATTCACCTTTCCATCGCCTGCTTCTTCAGCTCTTCCGGCATTTTCTCTATGGCATATCGCAGCGCCGTGCGAGGCATCACAGCCTTATTCTTCATCACAAAATCAAAAACCGCCCGGATATGCTCCTTTTTCACCTCATCGCCCCCCTTTACGAATGATTCGCTCATGCTCGCCGCTTTCAGCATCCAACCATAACCCTTTTGCACCATGTCGTCCGGATCGACCAGCAAGATACCCGCAATCTGCAGAACTTCGTCCAAAAACAACCCTTTCCGCCCCGGCACAATCAAACTCACGGCCGCCGCCCGCTTCACCCAGCGGTTCTCGGACTTAGCCCAGCCAATCAACTTCTCGGCCAACTCCGGATACATCGTCACCAGATCGCCCACCGTGTGATTACACAAAGTGTCGCAGGTCGCCCAGTTATTCACATGGTTCTTCACCCAACCCTCAAATCGGCCAAAATCATCAGCAGTGTACTCCTTGGCCTGCGACTCCGAAAAAATACACGCCGCCAGCCCTTCCTCCATGACCCCAGATTCCCACAATTCGTCGCACAGGTCAAAAATCTGCAGCTTGTCCCAGCCCTCGGCTTTCGCCACAGCCAAGTACTTTTTGGCAATCCGATTCACCACCGGCACCTTTACCCCATAAGCCAGCACCGATTCCTTAAACAACCGATCCGACGACTCCCGCGCCTTACCGCCACCCTCCGCTATTAAATCTTGCCTAATTCGCACTAATATATCCATAAGCTTAGATCCTTCCGATGTAATGTCGCCTCCTCATGTTGATTTACCCTCATTATATCATGCCTCAATCGTCGACAAAAGCTCTATGCCAAAAACGCCACAATCCCACCCGCCAGAAGCACCGCCCCAAGCATATAGTCGAACCAGCTCTTCCCGCCGTATTCATACCTCGTAGGTCGCCAAATTATCATAAAAATGCCGACCACGCTAACAAACGCCGCTATCACGTAGCGCGCAATCCGCAAAGCGTCCGCATCGGCCGCAACAACCGATCGAATCGCAAATCCAAAGGCAGCTCCCAGTAACGCACCAAAAAATACATACCACCACGGACTATCAAAGTCAATCGGCGCCTCTCGGCGGTCAACAAACCTAGCCCTCGTCGCTAATCCAGCGACCCGGTCCCGAAACCCGTCAAAGTCGGCCAAGCCGCTCACATCCATTCGCCAGCCACTACCTGAAAAATACATCGTCCTGATATAGCCCCGTGCAGTTCTTTTTACTCGAACACTAGTCGCATCTTTCAGGTCTATAGTTCGGCTAGCCGCTCCAGATCGTCGCTCGAGCTTCGTCCCGGAAATCACATAAACCCACCACTCCTGCCCTGTCAAAACCCGGTTTGTTACCCAAATCAGCACAGCAAAGAATAGCGCCACCGCCAGCATAGCTATCCCAGCCACGGCCCCATTAGCGGCAATCAGATCGATCAAAACCAAGCAGCCGGCAACATACATACATCCCAGCATCTTCGCAAAATCCCGCTTCCGCCGCAATATCTCTCGTTTCGAAATGATATACCTCTTCACTAAAGAAATTATATCATAATGAATCCCCCCAGCTGGGCGCACCATATCTAACCAGTGCCACGAGCATATTGACTATTTTAAGCAGGTGTGCTATAATACCGGTATAGTACCTTGAAAATCAGTACCCTAGCAACTCCAAATCGCAGAAAAGAAAGGGGAAGAAGCATGAAGAAAATTGACCTAAAAACCCCGGAGTATTCACAGAAGTTTGAGAAAGCGCCGATTTACGCTAAAAAAGGCGCTATCGATGCTGTCGAGATTACTCAGGAAGGCCTAGAATCAGGAGAATACGCCGACAAAGGAGTGCGTTTTGACGACGAAAAAGGCCGATATGTAATCGATACCTTCGTCATGCGAACGAACGCTGACGGCAAGCGCCAGAACGTGCTTGAAAGCACTCGCATTGTCGAGCCCGGCGAGTGGATTGCGACAAATCCCAAAGTTCACCCGACAGATGTCGCGAACAACTACGTTATCCCCGATGAAACTTTCCGCAAACGCTACGAATCAACCGCCGAGCCCGGCGTTTACCGAGCTAAAGGTATGGCGCGAATTATCAAAAATGACACTGGAGACAGTGTCGAGATCATGGCTCCCTGGGGCGAGCCGCAGTATGGCGATGCAAATTGTTATTTCAGAGCCCCCTTCGACGTAAACAACCCCGACAACCTCGCTGAGGGCGACCGCTACATTCTTAGCGCGAACGACTTTTTTTCTACCTACGGACCGGCGGACGAAATCCTTGGCCCCGGTTGGGCCGAGAGAATCATGCCGAACAATTAAGTTCGGTTGCGCACCAATCAAGCAGCTCCCCGGAGCTGCTTTTTACAGGCTTTCCAAATCTTCCACTGTTTCGACCCTATCAAAAATCTCGCGCGAAAAATCCAATCTCGAATTAANNGAATTAGCATCCAGGTCGCCTATCATCGCCTTAACCTCGCCCAACGTCATCAATCTCATAGCAATCTTCTCCCCGCTGTCCAGCCGCACGCCAGTCTGCTTTTCAAAACTCGTGGCAAGAAACGTATAGATAAACCATTCCATCTTGGCAAAAGGCTGAGTCGCGGAAATCAGCCGCCACTCCTTGAACGTCATGCCAGTCTCTTCCAGCAACTCCCTCTTCGCAGCTTCAAGCTCCGACTCTCTGGGATTGTCATGCCTGCCCCCGGGCAGTGAATAGAACATCCCCGACCCTGGCTGTTCTTGTTCCAGCACCACCAACTTGCCATCTTTGACAGCCAACACATTCACCGTATCCGGCCGCTTGATCATTTCGAATACGGCATGGCTTCCATCGAATAGTTCCTGGTCCCACTGGTAAACATCAAAAATCTTCCCCTCAAAAACCCGCTTCGCGCCTTCCGGAATCAATCTCGCCTTGTTCGGCAAAACAGTCCTCATTTCGCGTCCCTGACTCGCATACCCATCATTTCAACGCATCCCGCCTAAACGTCGCAATCAATAGCGCATCTTTCAACTGAGCCTTGGTAGATACATCAATACGGATGCTCTTCCACGTCACGTTTCCCTTAATCTCGCCATTGCCGCGAACCGAACCCATCGTCTTGTCGCTCAACGGCAACTTCGCAATCTCTTCCGGTATG
>DBCV01000029.1:0-559 GCA_002293245.1 Candidatus Saccharibacteria bacterium UBA949
CTGAGCTACCGACCCATAAACTTACTCGGGTATTATACCACAGCTTTGGGAAAATTGTAAGGCCCTGGGCAGACAAAGTTCAAATATGGGCTATCGCATGCATGATAGCTTGCATTTACTATGTGTGATATAATAAACACATGGGGAAAGAACATGACAACTATGCGCTCGTAGCAGCTGTCGCGAACGATAAGCGGCAGAAGCGAACGGTCCGGCGAATGGGGGTTCTGGCGCTTTTTGCTATGGTGGCTTGTGCGGTTGCTACGATTCTGACGATTGTGCAGCCAGGGGGAGGTCGGATTGATGGCACAAGGTCAGAATCAGGCGAGCAAGTCGCACTGGTTGAATTGGAGGCTGGTGAACCGCCAAAAAAGATTGAACCGCCGGTAGCTTCACCAACACCGGAGCCAGAATCGGGCTCTGACTCGACTAGTCCGCAACCGTTTGACTATCCGGCCTTGCCGCCGGTGCAGGCCCCGTTGGCGGGAGGTCCCGGCGCCATTGCATTAACTTTTGATGACGGCCCAAAGCCGGGAATTACTGATAGGCTATTAGACAT
>DBCV01000029.1:572-8340 GCA_002293245.1 Candidatus Saccharibacteria bacterium UBA949
GCAACCTTTTTTGTGCAAGGCTGGCGGGCCAACGACTACCAAGACATAATTCGGCGTATGGCTGGCGATGGACACCAAGTCGCAATCCATACCGTTACGCATCAAGACTTGACGGCAATTTCGGATGCGGATGTTTTGTTCGAGGTGAACGAATCGATTCGGATTATAACCGACATCTTGGGCACACCACCTACTGCTCTGCGGCCACCATATGGCGCAATCAACAACCATGTGCGGGACCTGATTGGCGGCAAGGTGCGGATTGTAAACTGGAATGTGGATCCGCGCGACTGGCAAACTCTCAGTTCGGCCGCGTCGTACAATCACGTTGTGGCGAGCCTGCGCGACGGCGCAGTGATTCTGTTGCATGACGTGTACGACCCATCGGTGGATGCTGTGTCGGGAATTATCAACGCGGCCAAATCTGCTGGCTATACGTTTTACACAGTCGACGAAATGTTTGCGCTCGGCAAATTATAGTATAATAGGCATATGAAGATTAGAGAAACGAAAGCGGCATTGCGGAAGTTTTTCCAGTCGCGCGGGTTTTTGTGGCTGGTGGCCGGTTTGATTCTAGTGGCCCTACTGGCCCGGTTGGCGTTTTTGTTGGTGGACTATCCGGAGCTGACCACCGACCCAGCGTCGTATTTTTATAATGCCAAAAGCTTGGCGGCAACAGGAACACTAGACGAATCCGGTTGGTGGGGACGGGATTATGTAGCGAGGTTTCCGTATATATATAATTATATGTGGCTACTGTCGGTTTCCATGCGATTGGTCGGCTCCGGGCCAGGCGCTATTATTGCTTTGAATACTTTGCTTTCGGCTGCTGGGGCGATCTTGATGTACCTGCTGTTTGCAAAAGGTTTGAAAAACCGCCGGGTGGGGCTGTTGGCGGCCGCTTTGTGGTTTGCAAGTCCGGTGGAGATATTTTATACTGCCTTGCCGCTACCGGTTGTGGCCGTTAACACTTGCTTGGTTGCCGCACTATTTACTGCATTTGTGGTACTGGACGGATTTAGACGATCTAATGGTAGGAGATTNNGGGCGCGGCTTTGGGGATTGCCAACATTTTTCGGCCAATGATGGGCGTGCTGCTGATTGCATTGGCATTGGTTATTGGGTATATATTGTTGCGCGAGTTTCGGGGGCGGGGATTTAGGCCACGGCTGTTGGCGCGGGCGGCTGGTGGATTGCTAGCGGTGTTTGTTGTAATGACCGGCGTTCAGCAACTGGCACTTTTGCCGCCGAAAAATATCACTGGATATGACAATCTGGTATATGGCTCCGGCTGGTCGCTGTTCCTTGGCAGCAACCGGGAAAGTGGCGGCCGATGGAATGATGCCGACAACTTGGTTCAAGGCCAAGTCGCCGATCGAACCGCTGGCTATTGGCCAGAATATAATCGCGAACTAACAGACTTGGCGCTCGACCGCTATGGGGAGTTTGGGCTGAGTGATTTTTTCCCGCACTGGTGGAACAAAGCTGCCGCGGTCACGGCCGGATTGGCAGGAAGCGTGAACTTTGAATTCCGCAACTTTCCCGCCGGGATTCGTGGGTTTTATGCGGTAGCCGTGCAAATTTACTTTCCGCTGCTTTTGACGGTATTCATGGGGGTTGGCCTATACTTATTTTTACGCAGAAGGCCGCGTAGTTTAGATGGCGCACTAGCAGCCCAACGAACGTTCGTTGTTTTGACCGCGCTGACGCTACTGGGCATATTCGGAAGCTACGTCCTGCTAACCGAAGTAATGGATCGCTATGCTACCCCGCTTTTGCCGTTGATGTTTGTTATCGGCCTCTGGGGATGTTGTATTCGCCTAGCAACTCCAAAATCCGTGGGCGGTCAAAGCCTTCCACGACATCTGAGCCAATAACTGTCACAGGCGTGCCATCAAACTGGCCGTTGGTTAGCGCCAGTAATTCCTGCATACTGTTTTCGTCCTCCACATTGCGCTCGCTGAACAAAACGCCAGTTTCGCTCAGCCACTCCATTAAACTGTGGCACATCCCGCAAAAGGGCGATGTATAGACTACCACTTCTGTTTTTTTATCTTTTGTCATACTTTCTCCTTTACTTTTACTATTATACGATATGCGCCTGGCGCCTATTGACTGTCGTTAAAGATGTCCCTTAGTAGCAACTTCGCACCAGCCGTATTGACGAAAAAATTATCTTTGTTATTAGACAATGCGTTCAAAACGTCACCCCTTTGCTCGGATACTTTCGGGGAATTGCTCTCGAAGAATGTGTTAGCGTAGAGAGAATCAAGCATCACTCCGTAGTGGATCCTGTCATTTTCTTCTCCGAATTTAAGGAAATAGGCAAACTCAACTGCTTGCTTGTTCTGGCCGCCGCCACTGCCTTTCATTGTTTTTAGCTCGAAAATATAGTAGTGTCCGTTATGCTTAAATACAATATCCGGGCGCTTGCTCTGCTCGATATTCCGGGATTCCATTTTGATCGCTAGTGCGCTTAATAATTCGTCGAATATGGATTTGCCGGATTTATCCGGAAGGATATAGTAATCATCTTCTCTGAGTATCTCGCCTGGGTCCTTCAAACACTTTTGGGTGTATGGACTAAGCATGTCGATAAACTTATCTATGCTGGTTTTTGAATTGCCTTTGTGTGAATAGCTATCACATACTACTTGCAGAACGGAGTCAGTGTAACCATGACTCTTGTACATCTTGTGCCTTTTTTCGCAATAAAGCTTGAGTATTTTATAGAGAAAGCTGTCTTTCTCGTTATCGGGCAATTCAAGAAATGCGGCATAACTAAAGTTATATACCATAAAAAACTGACAGAATGCAGAGTAGTTTATATTCTCAGTTTTACCATTTTCTAGAATNNTTTTTATCTCGCCAATAATTCTCTTAACCTCTTCGCTATCTTCGCCGCTAGCAAAACTATCAGCAACTTGAAATGCTGTGATCAAATCTATGAGGCGTTCGTTATATCGCATGAGATGGTTTTTGTTTTCGGGGCTGTCGCTTAAAACCACCTTGTTCTTGGCGTAAAACTTGTCGAAAATAGGCTCTTTATGGTCTTTTGAGTAATCAAAATAATACTTGTTGTTCTGCAGCATATGGTTTGTGCTCCTTATTCCCTTTGTAAAAGTTTCTATAGGCTTGCTCGATAATTGCCCGGCATGTCATAAAATCTAATCGGCGGCGGCGTCTACCATTTTTCATGTTGCCCTTGAATGGGCTCAAAATAATATCGCTGCTTTCATCTCTGATTTCCTGCAGCAACTTATTGCATTCGCTCATAAAGGTGAGCCTATCGGCCTCCTTAACGTTGACATCTATAAGCGTAAGGAGTCTGGAAGAGACCTTTATCCTATTGTCCCAATCGTAGTGGATATTATCTTTTGACCCGAAAACAATCATATTTTCCGGGTTTGTAGTATCGACACAACGAACCGCTAGCCAACCGGCTTTGTCGTTAAAGACCATCTCTACATTGCCAATTGGTCTCGGCCTGAGACTCTCGATGCCTCCCAGAGAATTGATATACTGGTCGTTTTTATAAATCTTTATCTTGGCTAGGTCTTTGCTTACGCCATCAAAGCAGGCGACGAGCACTGGGTTTTCGGTATCGTCAAAGGGGTTCTCTTCCAAAATCGTTAGGCACTCTAATAGGTCCTTGCGGGCGTAATTTGAGTTGATGAAGGTTTCTGGTACCACGGCCACTACATTCTTTTGAGCAGTAATCATATTATCTAGAGCAATCATATAGATATCGGTGTATCGCGAGGTCTTGAAATACTTTTCTAGATCGGCACTCAAGCCCTTCCTGGAGGCAGAGTAGTTTGAAATATAGGGCGGATTCGTAATAATAATCGCGCCATCAACGTGAGGTATATGCACTAGCGAATCGTTGTTTGACCAGTTGAGTTTGGTATCTATATCTAGGCCTACAGCTTCCGATAGCCCACAATGTTTTTTAGCCGCCTTGAGCATGTCGCCTCCGCCGGCGAATGGATCATAGGCAATCTGGGACCCGGACTTTTTGATAAAATCAACGACTTGCGGTTTAAGCCACGACTCGCCTTTCGTGAAAAACTGTCCTAATAGTCGCTTTTTACTCATGCAACCATTATAGCAAAGACTCGGGTAGAATTAATAGTTAGCCGTGGACATTTTGCGCAAACGGTCAATGATGGGCGGGATGGCTTCTAGCGTGTGTTTGATTTCAGCCTGGGTGGTCTCGGGGCCGAGACTAAAGCGGATGGAACCGTGGGCGACCTCGGCGCCGAGGCCCATGGCAAGTAAAACATGCGATGGCTCAATGTTGGTTGCCGCGCAAGCTGATCCAGTAGAAACAGCTATCCCCTCCGCGTCTAACGCCAGCAAAACTGATTCGCCCTCGGCGCCGGGGAAAGAGACATTCAACGTATTGGGCACGATGTGTTCCTGCGAGCCATTGATGTGAATGTTTGGTATGGCTTTTTGTATCCCGTCCCGGAGTTGGTTGCGCAACTTTTTTATACTGGCCGCGTGTTTCGGCAGATTTTCCCGCGCCAACTTGGCGGCTGCGCCGAGTCCGATAATCCCTTGCGTATTAGGGGTTCCGGCGCGCTGAATCTTGGGCGAACCGCGCCGCACATACAACGCCCCTACTCCCTTCGGGCCATGGATCTTGTGTGCGCTCAGGCTCAGGTAGTCAACGCCCAGGTCTTGCGCATTCACCGGCACTTTGCCAACAGCCTGGACGGCATCCGTATGCACCAGCACACCCGCTGCGTGTGCGATCTTTACAATCTGCTTTACGTCTTGCAGCGTACCAGTCTCGTTGTTTGCGAGCATCACCGAGACTAGTCTTGCGCCGCCAGCATGGAGCAACCGTTCCAGCTCGTCCATTTTTACCAACCCATCTTCGTCCACGCCCAGGTATTTAACGAGCTCGATTGGCTGTTTGTGTGCTTTTTCCATGATGCTCGGATGCTCGATAGCGCTGATGACGACCTTTTCACCAAGAAAAGCATCTAGCACCAAGCCGTTTGCTTCCGATCCGCCGGAAGTAAAAACGATTTCGGACGGGTCGGCTGCTCCGATCAGCAGCGCAACTTCCGCACGTGCGGCACCGATTGCTTCGGCAGCGGCTCGACCTTCTTGGTGTAGCGAGAAAGCATTGCCAAACAGGTGTGGGTTGGCCACTATGGCCTGTTCAACTTCCGGCGCAAGTGGCGTTGTAGCGTTATAGTCCAGGTAGATCCGGTTCATTTTTTCTTTCGTTTTTTATCTGCGACATGGCGTGCGGAGCCGGATTTGCCTTTGTGGGATTTGGCTGCTTCGAGCTTCTTTAGGGTCAAGCTTTTCATAAAGTCGTCACTACCCCGTTTCAAGTTCAAATAGCTAATCACTGCAAAAACCAACGCGCCAATGCAACAGACGATTAGATCGGTCATGGTGTCAACGACCGCCGTGCGACCAATATGATCCGCACCGTGTTCAAGCGCGTATCTTTGCAGGTTCATGTTCAGGAATTGATCCATGGTGAATTCGTAAACTTCCCAAAGTGCGCCCAACGCAACCGAAAAGCAAAAGGTAAAAACAGCCACAAAAGCGGGCGAAAGCACCACCGGCACACGATCGGTTTTGTTCAAAAAGCTGACCAAGGTAAAGCCGAGCATGCCCAGCATCACGCCACTCAATGTGTGCAGTATCGTGTCCCACTGGGGAATGATAAAATACATGCGGTGGATATCGCCAAGGTAAACCGCAGCGTAAAGAAACGCGGCATAGGCTATGACCATGGAGGACGGAATGACAATCTTGAATTTTTTGGCAACGATGCTGGGCAGTAGGAGCGCGATGGTACCAGATCCGCACTGCAACAGCATGTGCAGGTAGTCACTCTTGGCGCGAATATCCACCGCGTCCGGATTGGTGGTTTCAGGCGCAAGAATCAGGCGCACGGCCACGTAAACTGTTGTGGCGGCCATAGAGATAAACATGAACCCAAACAAGGTTTTTTGATTAAAAACTTTTTTGAGTAATTGACTGTTCATACTGTGGTTTTTACCTCCCCATATTCAATATCGTTATTTATTATATCATAACAGTAAAGGAAAACCAAATTTGACCAGATTGTAAAACAAAAGATGCTATAATACTATACATGAAAAGGCATTGGGGTAGGATAGTTTTTGCGATGATTTTGACCATCGGCTGCTTGGTGCGACTGGTCGGTATCGGCGAAGTGCCGGTGGGGCTGAACGCCGACGAGGCCTACGCTGGCTACGAGGCTTGGGCGATCGCCAACGAGGGCGCCGATTCGCACGGCTACACCAACCCGGTTTATTTTGTCAGTTGGGGTAGCGGCATGAATGTGTTATATTCCTACTTGTCCGTTCCAGCCGTGAAGATGTTTGGGCTGAACGTTTTTTCGCTACGAATTACCCAAGTGGTTTTTGGTTGCCTGACTATTGTTTTGATTTACCTGATTGCGCGCAGATTCCTAGACCGCAAAAAGTCGCTGGTGCTTTTCGCATTGCTAGCGATTTGCCCGTGGCACGTGATGCTCAGCCGCTGGGGGCTAGAAAGCGACATCTTGCCGTTTTGTTTGACCCTGGGCGTTTTTGGCTTTGTTTACGGCCTGAAGAAAAAACCGTTGCTCTTGTTCTCGGCGCTCGGCTTTGGCCTGAGCCTGTATAGCTACGCCGTGGCTTGGGCCGTGGTGCCGTTTTTGCTGGCGCTGTTGATAGTATATGGCATCCGCACCAAGCAGCTCATGTTGAACCGGTGGAGCATGCTTGCTGGCTGCTTGTTGGTTTTGCTCGGGTTGCCTCTACTGTTATTTTTGCTGGTCAATGCGGGCATCCTGCCAGAGATTCGCACCGCCGTGTTTTCCGTTCCCAAGATGCCAGTTTTCGGTTCGGGTGGATATAGTCTGGATGTGCCGACGCACCTGGTTAATTTTGTGAATGTGGTTTTGAACCTGAAGCCAGACGGCTATAATGCGATACCGGGCTTCGGTTTGTTCTTCTTGTTCTCTAGCCCGTTGGTGGTTTATGGACTGTGGCACGTGGGCAAAAAATCCCTGGCGAGCTGGCGCAGCAGAAGCTGGTCGCTTGAGGTAGTTTGCGTATTCTGGATCTTGGCATATATTCCGGTGGTATTGTTCATCGAGGATGCCAATGCGACGCGGATCAATGGGGTGCTGATGCCGGTGTTTATTGTGATGGCGATTGGTCTGCTGCACTTGGCGCGGGAGGGGTTTGGCCGGCGGGTTTTGCCGGTGGTCATGGCTGCTTATGCTGTTTCCTTTCTGGGTTTTTGGCAAGCATATCAAGAAAACCGGGCTTGGAACTTTCCGGAATCTTATGGGCCTATTGCTTATACTAATGAGATTCCTGGCAACGTTTACTTTGACGGGATTAATTTTGCCGAAGTGTTGGTGGCTGCCAAGCCGACCATTGGCAGCCGTGAGGCAATTCAGGACAACCCGGATGCAGCTGACAAAGGTGGCCGGATTGATATCCGCGCAATTGGTCGGTACAAATTGACAGCCGAAGCATCTGACCCAATCGATAACTCGGGCTGCTATGTGATCAATTCAAATAACTATGATTTTGCCGGCAAGTTGGAATCCGCTGGATTTAGGGTTGTTTTTGAGAACCCCAGCAAAAAGGTTTGGCGAAAGCCGTAGATTGTAAGTCGTGTAAATCAAAAATGGTACACCTGGACGGATTCGAACCGCCGACCCCCTGGTTGTGATCCAGGTGCTCTAACCGGCTGAGCTACATTCCATCGGGTT
>DBCV01000029.1:8365-17974 GCA_002293245.1 Candidatus Saccharibacteria bacterium UBA949
CTATCCAGCTGAGCTACGGGTGCGCAAAAGCACTCCCCCATTATACCAAAAGATAGGAGGTTTTGAAACCACGAGCGCTATTTGGCGGTGACGTCGTTTTTGCTTTTGCCAGTTAGCATAAAATCTAGCAGGTTTTCGGTGGAAATCCGCACCATGTTTTCGACCGCGGTGTCGGTGTTATATGCGGTATGCGGAGTTATTATCACATTCGGCAGGCCTAGGTATCTTTGCAGCTTGGAGTCTTTGACCGCTTTACCAGAATAATCATGATTAAAGTCAAAGTCGTAAACGTCAATGGCTGCGCCAGCTACCTTGCCAGAGGTCAGGGCTTCGAGCAGTGCGCTGTCGTTGACTACTCCGCCGCGGGCGGTATTCACAATTAAAACGCCGTCTTTCATTTCGGCGATTGCCTCGGCGTTCACCATGCCTTTGGTGTCGGGCAAAAGTGGCACATGCAGGGAAATTAAGTCGGCTTCTTTGAAGACATCGGCTGCGCTCTTTTTGTATTCCAAGATATTAGAAACCCCATCGCGCGGGTAGGCGTCGTAAGCAATCACTTGGGCGCCAAAACTCTTAAACAGTTTAGCGGCGGCGATGCCGATGGCGCCCGTGCCAATCACACCAACGGTCATCTGGTTCATCTCGCGGCCCATCATGCCGGTGCGGACAAAGTTGCCGGCTTTGCCCCGAACAATGAATTCTTGCATGCGCCGAAGCAACATCATCGACAGAGTGACAGCGAATTCAGCGATGGCAGACGGGCTGTAACTGGGGACATTGGCGAGCTTGATGCCGTATTCGCGAAATAGATTGAGGTCGATACCGTCGTAGCCAGTTGTGCGCAGGCTGATGTATTTGATGCCCATGTCTTGCAGCTTTTTGAACAAGGCTTCGGTGTAGTTTTCGTTGAGGCCCGAATCGGTAATAGCGTCGCAGCCTTCCGCGAAGCGGACTGTCCTGATGTTCAACGGTTGCGAAGTTGTCAGGAAGTCAACTTCTTTTTCTTCGGCGATTTTGCGGAAGGACTGCGATTCGTCTGTGTTTGTGTTGTATGATATTATTTTCATACTTCTATATTATCACAGATTGCGAGTCATGTCAATACTGCTTTTGCTAAACTATCTGCGAGCGCGGCTGCGACGGGCTAGATGGATGGTGCCGAAGGCGGCGGCGATGGCGCCTGCGCCGAAGACGCCGATTGTGCTAACTTGGGCGAGAATATCGGCTTGACCATTGTTGTGGCCGGTGCCCGGGGCGTTCATGCCGTTGCCGTCGGAGCCGCCATTTTCGGCGTTCGGATCATAGAATACCGGATCAGCTTCTTCTTTGAATAGCACGAGTTGAACGGCGATGGGGTCGGATGGGTCGGACTCTTCGCCGCTCGGGCTGGTTTGGGTTGCGGTGATGGTGTGATCGCCAAGGGGCAACTCGGAGGAGGTGCAGGTCCAGGTGCCGTCAGTGGCAACTGTTGCCGTGCAAAGTACTGTGCCGTCGCTGTCTTTTACCGTTACCGTATCGCCAGCTTCGCCAGTTCCGGTGATTGTTGGGGTCTGGTCATTGCGGACTTCTTCGCCGTTTGTTGGGCTGGTAATTGATGGGGTTCGCGGCACAAGACGGAAGATATTACTGTCTGTGCTGGAGGTATTGCCAGCCCTATCGGTCGCGACTGCTGAGACGGTATGCTGGCCGTAGGCTAGGTTGCTCGGGGTTTCAATGGTCCAGTTGCCGGTGACGGCTGTTGCAAACAGAGAAGGTGAGGCGAACGGACTAGCCATCGACATCGGCTGGATGGAAGTGACCGGAACTGTACCGAGTGAGGTGCCATCTAGAAAGACTTCTACAGTAGCACCGACTTCTGATGTTCCGGCAAGTGTTGGGGTTTTGTCCCAAACGCGCGAGCCTTCGGTTGGTGTAGTGACCAAAACCGTTGGGGCTTCGGTGTCAATGGTGAAGTCAACTGTCACGTCTGGGGATTTATTATCGGCGCTGTCGGTTTCAAATACCGTAAGAGCGTGGTCGCCCTCAGTAAAGGTATAAGGTTCGGAGCAAGTCCAGGTAAGATCGATACCGATTGTGGCTTCGCATATTAAGGTGTCGCCTTCTTTGACGGTCACCTTGTTGCCAGCGACATCGCCGGTTCCCGCAACTGTGATAGCTGGGCTATTGGTTGCTGAACCGTCAACCGGTGAAGTAACTTCTGGCTCTGCCGGCAAGGAAGTAT
The DNA here is from genome assembly GCA_002293245.1 of Candidatus Saccharibacteria bacterium UBA949. Lineage (GTDB taxonomy): Bacteria > Patescibacteriota > Saccharimonadia > Saccharimonadales > Saccharimonadaceae > UBA949. Next base: position 10,587 of record DBCV01000029.1, read on the forward strand.
CGATAGTGAAGTTATTGGTGACCATCGCCGACGAATTGCCTATGGCATCAGTTGCAATCGCACTAACTGTGTGTGGTCCGTCGCTCAACGCGGTCGGAGTCTGCAATGACCAAGCGCCCGAGAGGTCTGATTCTACGGTACCGATTGATGCGCCATCTACGAACACTTCGACGCTTGTATTAGCCTCGGTAGTGCCGCGGATAAGCGGGGTCGGGTTGCTGGTGGTCGAGAGATGGGCTGGCCGAGCGATTTCTACGAGTGGCGCAAAGGTATCTACTACAAAGTTGTTGCGAACTTTTGCGGAAGAATGTCCGACGCTATCTGTTGACACAACCTCTACGTAGTGCGGTCCATCGGAAAGTGCAGTTTCGGTTGGCACGGTCCAGTTCCCAGAAGCATCGGAAGCAGTTGTGCCGATCGAGGCTCCGTCAATAAAGATCTCTAGTCCGATGTATGCCTCGCCAGCTGTGCCGGAGATCGTTGGGGTGTTGTCGTTGGTTGTTGAGCCATTGGCCGGTGAAATAATAACTGGATCCATTGGCGCAACCGTGTCGATGGTGATGACTACTGGAGTTGACGGGTCGGATACTCCGCCTGCATCGGTTTGGGTGGCGGTAAGAGTATGTGTCCCGTCCGAGAAGGTTAAGGCCTCACCGCAAGTCCAACCTCCGAATATGTTTACAGTGGCTGTACAAATTAGTGTGGCGCCATCGTAAACGTTGATTGCGTTGTCGCTTATGCCGGTGCCTGAAACGAAATGAGCATTGACGCCCGAAGTTAGGCCGTTAGTTGGCTCTGTGATTTCTGGGGCAGGTGCCTTTGAGGTATCCACCGAGAAGTTGTTGTCTGTGCTGCTGGATGTATTTCCTGCGGCGTCAGTTGCGTTTGCGATGACAGTGTATTGACCTTCCGGCAATGGCGTGCCGGCATAGTCAATTGACCAAGTTCCATCTGTGGCGACTACCGTGTCAGTCCAGCCGTTCAGGTCAACCGATACGGTCGAACCTATCTCGGCGGTGCCACTTATCGTCGGCGTGGTATCGCTGATTATTGAGCCTTCAGCTGGTGCGTCAATTTCGGGCATGTCCGGCGCAGTCAGGTCAACGGTAAAGGTGACCGATGCGCTTGGATCAGATTCGCCACCCGCATCTGTTTGTGTAGCATAAATCGTGTGACTTTCTTCTGTGAAAGAGATTGCTTCGCAAGCCCATGTGCCGCTTGCTTGCACTGTGGTTGTGCAAATAACTGCTCCGCCCGGGATCATCACCTTAATTGTGTCGCCTGCCGTTCCCGTGCCGGCTATGACTACAGACGCATTGTTTACGCTCAGGCCGTCCGTGGGATAGGATATTACAGGAACTGGGGCAGGCGTGGTATCGACGATAAAGTTGTTCGTTGTGGTGCCGGAAGAGTTGCCTGCTAGATCGACTGCTCTTGCTTCAACTGTGTGTGCGCCATCAATCAGCTCCGTCGATACTGATATGGACCAGTTTCCGGACGCGTCGGCTGCGACCATGCCGAGCGCTGTACCGTCCACGCTAACTACAACATTCGCGTTAGGTTCAGCTGTACCCTCGATTGTTGGCAGAGCGTTGCTGATTGTTTCGTTGTTGCCCGGGTAGCTAATCACTGGCATGGCTGGCGCTAGTGTGTCAACCGTAAAGCTAGCTGTGTCTGCTGGTGAAGCGTTGCCGGCGGCATCGGTTTGGATGGCCGTAATCGTGTGTGTGCCGTTGGTAAAGGTGCGCACTGGGCAGGTCCAAGTGTTGTTCGGCTGGACCACCACCGTGCAAAGTACCGTGGAGCCTTCTCTGACTACTATGGTATCTCCGGATTCGCCTGTGCCGTGGATCACTAGGCTTGCCGAACCCGATAAGTCGCCGTCAGTCGGCGCGACAATTATCGGCGCCATGGGGTTGGCTGTATCAACGGTAAATGTGTTAGTGTTAGAATTCGCTGTGTTCCCGGCAGGGTCGGTTGCCACCGCATAGACCTCATGGGAGCCGTCTGCCAAGGTCTCCGCCACTTGCAGAGACCAATCGCCCGAGCCGTCGGACTGGGTGGTGCCAACCGGGCTGCCGTCAATGAATATCTCGAGGTCGGTATTGGCATCGGCCGTACCGACAATGGTAGGCGTTGAGTCGTTGGTGCTGGTGTTGTCTGCTGGCAAACTGACCACTGGGTCGCTTGGAGCTGTCATGTCCACCGTGAAGGTCGATGTAGCGGGTATTGAGGTATTGGCCGATGGGTCAGTTTGGGTCGCCGATATGGTATGCGAGCCTTCGGCAAAGTTATGGGCTGTGGCGCAGGTCCATGACCCGCCAGCCGCTACCGTCACGTTTTCGCAAATAACCGTGTCGCCTTCTTTGACTGTCACCGTATTTCCGGCGATACCTGTGCCGAAAACGATGATGTTTTGCATGTTAGTAGAAGAGCCATTGATTGGATTCTCAATTTCTGGCGCAACGGGTGCTGTCGCATCGATTACGTAGAAGCTTGTGGTTGACGTTTCATTGCCGCCATCTGCAGTGTCATCAGCGTAAATCTGGTATTCACCTACGGATGTGCCATCTGGCACCAGTAGAGTGGTGGTAAAATCGCCATTACTGTCGGTCGTCACAGTTCTGGACACATCAGGGCTAAACGGGTTGCCACTGGTGTCTTGCATTCGCAGGACAACCTGGGTATTGGCCGGCCAGTGAGTTCCGGTGATTGTCGTGTTCGTGTTCGCTTCTGTGTTCGTAGCATCTAAGTTCACCATGTACGGAACTACCGTTGCTCCGATCATGGCCGTCGCTAAGTCCAATGAGAGAGCTGTCCTTCCGGTTTGCAAAAAATCCAGGATATCTACTCGAACGGCTGTTTCTCGCGCTGTGCCAATGTCGTTGTTGAAAACCTGAGAGTTGATGGTGACATTTACAATGTTGTCTAATAACAACAATACAGGGTTGAGCGAATTTGCCACATCCGTGACGACCGCACCTACAGTCTCGCCTACACCCTCTAATATATTAGTAATTGCCGGCTCGACTATGTCGCCCAAGGCGCCTTGCACAGTACCGGTCGCAGTATTCAATAAAGTATTTGCGACTGATACAACACCATTGCCCACCAGTGTCAAATTTTTCTGGTTCCGTACCAACTCTCCCAAGGTGCCGTTAAACCCGACTTCGATTCCAGCTGTGCATGATACAGCACCCGTAAAGATGTTCGTTGTTTCAACTAGACAGATTCCGCCGCTTATGTTCAAGATTGCCGCGTCTAGTGCTGCGGCTAGAATGGTATTGAGTTGTTCCTGAATGGCTGCTAGAGCATCGGCAATTCGACTCGTCAACTCCTGCAGATTAGTTGCGCTGAGCAGTGAAGTGTTTGGCGCCAAGCCTTCTAGCGTTCCGCCCAAGATTGCCGCTAAGTCGACCGATATCGTACCGTTGCCCAGGTCAACTGTCACTCCTTCTACTGTGATTGGATTGCTCAGAATCGGAGCTAACGCGCTCTGTAGGTTTACATTGATGTCCGCTTTGAGATCATTAGATAACAATGAAATTCCGGGCACCAGAGCGCCAATTTGTTCAATCAGCCCAAGAGACTGGCTCAATATTCCATCTGTGATGGAGCCCGACAGCGCATCCAGGGCTGTATCCACGCTACCGGATGAAGTGTATATGGCGAGGAAGATATCGCCGAGTAGTGGTGACGCAAGGTCGATTGAGGCATCGGCGATGTTGTAATCCACGCAATGGTCCGGCGCGGACGGGTTGGCGCAAGATGTTGCGATTGGATCGCTGTTGCTTGCATCCGCTGCCGCTATGGCCGTTATGGCTTCCAGCGTGATACCTGCTTCGGTCAAAATGCCGTCAGCAATATCACCAGGCAATAGGTTGAGTAATGTCAGCAAGTTGATTTTTGCGTCGGACGGGAACTCTCCTGTTCCAGAGATGTCGATCGCTCCGTCATCAGATACCGCACCGGTTGCTGCGTGCGCTATGCCGTGCGCTTCTGCTTCCGCATATTGGTTTAATACACCGAGTTCAAGCAAGCTGCCCAAGGGTATGGACAGGCCCGAGCCTAGGTCAACATTGAGCAAGCTCAATGCCGTTAGGTCTAGTGTTGCTTTTTGGGTTTGATCGCCGGTTGTGAGGCCGTCGATGAAGGTCGAATATGCTCCATCTATGCCAGCAACTCCTTGTAGGTTGAGGCCGCCCAATAGGGTGCCGCTGACAAATTGCGCTATGGCGTCGGAGGCGTACCTAGTTTCTGCCTGGGCTTGCCATGGTTTTAGTACCGTTACGGCTGTAAATGCCAGCGCTAATGCAAATGTGCCGGCCCTAGTAGTCCACGTCCTCCATTTTGATTTTTTATTCTTGTGTGTTGCTTCTAGTTTTTTGACTAGGTGCATGTTAAACCTCCCCTTTTGCACTTCAAGATGCTCACTGCGATGGCCTCCATTAAGTGCTTACGTTAATGGCTACATGATACACCATTATAAAAATAAATGCAAGCGGAAAGTTTTACACAGGATTGTTTATTTTTGCCTCACGCCACAAACTCCTTGGTAGGGACGTTGTTCGGCCAACCCGTCGTCACGGGTGGCCGCCAACTCGCTCTCGGCCCGTGGCCTGCGAGATGCCCTCCCAAGGAGCTTGTGGCTCCGGCGAAGTACTCATTTATGTGTGCCGATAAAAACTCAACGCTCAAACCCACTGAGGGAAAGTGCGGGTACATATGCTCATGCTTTGGCCAGTTTTGATTGTGTGATAATATCGAATCAGTTGTACATTAAAATGAGAAGAGGTGGCAAGAGATGAAGATTATTAAGCCAAGTTTTGTCGTCCACTACGATGCTCCAGTCAATTACGATTGCGTAAAGTTGATCGAGCAGGGCGGTAGGATTTGCTATCAATCAAATTGGCGCGTTACGGATGGGTCGGCGATTCCGTTCACCAAAATGCTGGTTGACCGCGGACATACTTCAGCTTTGGAACACGGGGCAGTATACATTGAGGCAACATCTAAGGCATCACACCGTCTGGGCTGGGGAAAGGTGGCCGCGATGGCCAGTAGTCCGCATACAAAAACTGTTGAGCACAAAGGTGGTGTTAGGCTCTACACCAATTTCCGCGTGATCCAGCAATATGCCCCGGCGATTTTTGAGGTGATGATCGAGAAAAAGGAGCTTCCACTTGGTCTTGAGTTCTTCGAGCCCAAGGCTGGTGATATATATCGCCGATTGACCGTGAGTATTGTTTGTGATCGTGGGATTTCGCACGAGATCGTTCGAAACCGCGACGGGAGCTTTAGCCAAGAGTCGACGCGTTTTTGCAATTATGCGAAAGACCAGTTTGGAAACGAAATAACCGTAATAAAACCCCTATTCTGGCAGGAGGAGGATCCGCGCTATGGGGTCTGGAGGGACGCTTGCGAGTATGCGGAGAGGGCGTATTTCAAGCTTCGCGATCTGGACATTGCGGCTGGCCGCAAAGAGGCCAATGCGCAGGCGAATCGTTCAGTTTTACCAAATAGCCTGAAAACGGAGATTCTGTGCACCTACGACCTTGTCGGGTGGGATTTCTTTATGTATCTGCGGACTTCTACGGGAGCTCATCCGCAAATGCGAGAAATAACTTGCCCAATGTATAGCGAGTTGCAGGAGAAAATGCTTTCGGAGGCATGGGGCTCACGCCAATCGCACCACCCCAAAAACTGGCTAGCCTAGTTCTGGCTATATCAGCGTCGGAGGGATCCGGCGCTTTTACTTTGCTTTTAGTTTTGGGTTTTGTTAAGCTTTGCGCATCGGCGGGAAAGGGACGCCTTCGCGGGCTGTCACGCCCTCAAAGGTCCAGAAGACCCTTTCGGAGTAGCCCCAACCGCAGGCGGGAGGCATGCCGTATTCGAGCATCTCTACAAAGTCCATATCGAGCATCATAGCCTCATCGTCGCCAGCGTCGCGCATGGCTTGTTGCTGTTCGAAGCGAGCAAGCTGGTCGAGGGGGTCGTTGAGCTCACTGTAGCCGTTGCCAAGCTCGGTGCCTGCGATGACTGGATGGAAGCGTTGGACGACGCGAGGATCAGTGAGGAGAGTTTTAGCCAGAGGGGAGAGCGTTAGCGGCTCTTCAATCAGCCAATAAGGGCCGACGCTGGTCTTGCGTATCAGTTTCCAGGTGTTGTCTAGCATGCGGGCAACACCGACTTCTCCGGGGAGTTCGACTTTGTTGTCGGCGAGAATCTGACGAAGTTGAGCTTCGTCGGGGTTAAATACATCGACTCCGTACTTCTCTTTCATGATATCGGCGTATTTGACGCGTGGCCATGGCTGGTCGAGATCAACATCAAAGCCGTCAATTTTGAACTGAAGAGTACCCCAAGTTTCCTGACAGACATATTTTATCATGTCTTCGTAAAGCTTCATACCGTCTTCATAATCTTCGTAAGCGGCGTAGCTTTCCATGGCGATGTGCTCGGGGAGATGTTCGTCGTCAACGCCTTCATTGCGAAAGCGTGGTCCGATATCATAAACTTTTTCGAACCCACCACCGAGGAGTTTTTTGAGCGGGAGTTCTTGCGAAATGCGGAGGTAAAGATCTTCGTCATAGGCGTCGACATGGGTGATAAAGGGTTTGGCGTCAGCTCCGCCTGTAGTCTGTTCAAGGATCGGGGTGTTGACCTCGACAAAACCGTGAGAGTTGAGAAAGTCGCGCGTGGCGGTCCAAAACTTACTACGACGCACCATGCGCTCGCGCACCTCTGAGTTTACTGTCATGTCGACATAGCGACGGCGGAAACGTTCTTCTTTGTCGGTGAAGCCGTCGTAGCCCGGGAGAGGACGGAGGGATTTGGCAAGAATGCGCAGTTGGGTGACAAATACGGAAATCTCGCCAGTCTGGGATTTGCCAACAGTACCGTGAGCTTCGAGGAAATCGCCGAGATCGAGCAGCTTAAGGTGATCAGCAGAGATGAAGCCAGCGTCGGGAGCTAGGTCGTCGGCCTTTATGAATAACTGGACTTTGCCGGTGATATCTTCGAGCACGATAAACGAAAGCTTACCAAAGCTACGAATCGAGCGAATGCGGCCAGCGATAGACACGGGTTTGTTTTCGTGAGCGTCAAAATCGGCAAGAATGTCACCAATCTTGGTGTCGCGCTGGGTTTTGGCAGGATATGGGTCGATGCCAGCAGCACGTAGCGCCTCCAGTTTTTTGATGCGTTCTTGTCGGTATTCTTCTAATGTAGCCATGGGCACATTATACCATACTAGGAGATGGCGGAGATTTTGTAAGCTTTACCGCTGGGGAGTTTGCCGGCGTCACCGACTTTTTTGTTCATAAGATCTTGACCGAGAGGAGAGGCGTCGGAGATTTTGCCTTCGAGTGGATTAGCCTCGATAGGGG
>DBCV01000050.1 GCA_002293245.1 Candidatus Saccharibacteria bacterium UBA949
AAAAGTGTGGGTGGTTCAGCGCGAGGCCATTTTTTGTACAAAAAACGGGCGGATTAACAGAGGTGCAACTGACTTAGACTTCCGGAAGTCGTGGTAGGTGGGTCAGCGGTTGTGGCGTTCAGCTTTGGGCGCGTGATATAATAGGCTTATGTATAGGTATATTTCTTTCGCCGCAGGGGTAGCGATGATGATGTTCGAACTGGTGGCGGCCCGACTATTGGCGCCGACGATTGGCAACTCGACATTTATTTGGACGAACGTGATTGGCGTGATTATGGGGGCGTTGGCCGTCGGTTATTCGCTGGGTGGCAAGATTGCCGACCGCCGGCACCGCGAAACTGACATCGTGCGACTGTGCTTGGTGGTCGCAATTCTAGTTGCCGCCGTGCTAGCGTTCCACCCCCCGGTGATTGACCTGACGCTGAACCTGTTTTCCGATGCCCGCTGGCAGGGGTTGGTGGCGGCCTTGATTTTGTTTGCGCCGGTCAGTGTGGTAATTGGCATGATCAGCCCGTACCTGGCCAAGCTTTCGCTCAAAAACACCAAAGAAACTGGCGAAACGATTGCTCGGCTGTCAACTTGGAATGCGATTGGCTCGATCACTGGGACGTTTGTGACGGGCTTTGTGCTGTTTGGGTTGATTGGCTCTCGATCCACTATGGCGGTGGTGATTATAATTATGCTGGCGGCGAGCTGGCTGGTGCACCCGCGGGCGAAGTTGCTGAACAGGGCCGCAGTGAGCGTAGCAATCTTGCTGGCTGTGGCGCTGCTACCGCTGGCGCAACCGAAAACCGACACCGTGAGTATTGATACCGTGATTGGAAATTACCGTGTGGTCAAAGATGCGCGGGGCGGGCGGGCTGTCACGTACCTGCTGTCGGGACCGGGCGGGATTCAATCCGGCGTATATGGCGACGGCGAAAAGGAGCTGGTGTTTTGGTACACCCAGGAAATCGCCAACGTGGTGCAAGCGATTTTTGACGGACCGGTTGCCGCGCCGGAGCGGATTTTGGTGATTGGCGGCGGGGCGTTTACTCTGCCGGAATACTTCGGCCGGACTTANNACTTACCCGAAGGCGCAGGTTGACGTGGTGGAAATTGACACGGAGTTAGAGGCGATTTCCCGGGAGTATTTTCGATTCGAAAAGCCAGAGAATGTGACAGTTTACGCCGAGGATGCCCGCAGTTATGTCAACCGGATTTCTGGGACGGACGAGGTTTACGATGCGATTATTGTGGATGCGTTTTCTGACACTGATGTGCCGTGGCAGTTCGTGACTGGTGACTTTGGTCGCAAAGTTGCTGGATTGCTTGCAGAAAATGGAGTAGTGATTGCAAATACAGTTTCGGCACTCGGCACCGGGTGCAGCGGTATTTTCGAGGCCGAGGTTGCGACTTATAGCCCATATCTGCCGCATGTTTATGTAAAGTCGCAGAATCCGCATGCTACTGGCGCAACCAATCGCGAGCTGGTTTTTGCCCGCGACAAGTTGGCGCTTGAGGGTTATGACTCCGTGGATGCTGCACATTTTCGCTCCTACACCGACGACTTTGCGCCGATTGAGCATCTGTGGCAGGCGTGTCTTTCGGCTTATTAAACCCGCACGCCTTGGCGAGCTTTGGCGGCCCATTCGTCGGCTTTTTCGTTGAGTTCGGTGCCCACGTGGCCGCGAACCCATTTGAGCTGGACGTTTTGGGTTGTTTTATATAGGCTGTATAGCTCTTGGACTAGGTCGAGGTTTTTGATGGCCCCGCCAGATTTTTTCCAACCTTTGGCTTCCCAGCCTGGCGCCCATTGGGTGACGACGTTAATCCAGAATTGGCTGTCGGTGTTTATAGCGTAAAGCTGGTCTCTCGCGACCTTTCCTTCAGCTCTCCATATATCCTCTCCCAAGCCAAAGCCGCAAGGAGAAGTATCTCCTCTCGGCTTCACCGATTCACCTCTCATCGTCTTGGAAGAGGAATATGGGAGATCTGAAGTAGAAAAGTGCTGGCATTCCCGGATACACTTGTAGGCTGCTATCAAGGCCTGCGCTTCCATGCGGATATTGGTAGTTGATTCTTCAAACCCTTTTTCCGAGCCGCCGAGAGCCAGGGGTTGGCCGTGGGAATCCAGGACAGCGTAGCCGCCGCGGCCGGGGTTGGGCACGGCACTGCCGTCGGTCCAGAGCTCTATAGTCTTGTTGTTATTTTTGTTCATAGTTTCCTCTTGACTTTCGTTTTTTACTTTGCTAGAATGAAGATGTATCACCATTCAACGGCTAAGCCTAAGGTTTCGACCGACCGCTGAGGCCGTTTCTCGTTTCTTATACTCCAGCATTCTGCGGAGTTTGCTGATTACCAAAACCTTATCTACGTATGGCTGAAGCAGCTGAGAATACTTAACTGTGGGGGCTAGAATTCTCAGGAGTTTGTTGCGCTCTTCCAGGAATTGCATTAGGCATGCAAAATCTCCATCGCCGCTTACGATAACGGCTTGGTCGTAATTAGCATATTCAACTGCGGAAGCCCATAGCACCAATTCGGCATCCACGTTGCCTTTCCGGGTCTCAACACCATCTTTTAAATAGGAGATGGTCGGCTTGAAGATCAAAATGAAACCGCAAGATTGAAGATGTGAATAGAGTTTTTGGTTATTTTCCACAAAGCCAATGAATAGAAATGCTTTTTTTGCGCTATATTTGTCTCGCAGATATTGTCGGAACTTTTTATAATCTACGTCCCACCCTTGTTTTTGAGTTCCGAGGTTGAGGTTCTGGCTGTCGATAAACGCATAATTGTTCGCTGCAGCTTTTTTCGTCATCTAACCAGCTCCTCAACTTTGGCGCGCCTTTGCTCCATGGTGTCACGGTTGCGGATGGTGACGGTGCCGTCTTCGAGGGTCTGGAAATCGATTACGATACACCAAGGCGTGCCGACCTCGTCCTGGCGGCGGTAGCGCTNNTTGCCGTTGTCGTCGAATTCGCAGCGGTATTTTTCGGCCAGTTTGGTGTAAACTTCTTTGGCTTTAGCGACTAACTCCGGTTTGTTTTTGAGCAGCGGGAAGACAGCGTATTTGATTGGCGCTAGGTCCGGGTGGAGTTTGAGGACGGTGCGGGTCTCGGGTTTTTCAGCACCTTTGTTGCCGACGGTTTCGACCTTTAGCGCATCCGCCATCACGGCCAAGAAGCAGCGACCCATACCCATGGAAGTTTCCAAAATCCAAGGGATAAACTTTTCGCCAGTGGCGNNCCACGCCCGAAAACTTCATGTGCTGGCTCAGGTCGTAGTCCGTGCGGTCATGGATGCCCATCAATTCATCTGGGCCGTAGCTAGGGTAATTATATTCAATATCCCAAGCATCTTTGGCATAGAAAACTAGGTGAGTGTGCTGTTTCCAGCTGAGATTCTTTTCGTCCAGACCCAGCGAAAGCAGCCAATCCAATTGGTCTTGCTTGATCTTTTGGTAATCGGCCTCGTTTTGGTGAGGGCGGATAAAATACTGGGTGTCGGCCTGCTCAAACTCGCGGCAGCGGAACAAAAAGTTGCGCGGGCTGATTTCGTTGCGGAAGGCCTTGCCAATTTGGGCCACCCCAAATGGCACTTTGAGCCGGGTGGTGTCCAGGATGTTTTTATAGTTCAGGTAAATCCCCTGGCAGGCTTCGCCGGGCAGGTAAACTGGCGTCTCACCCCTGTCGGTAAAGTCGCCCAGGTTGGATTTAACTAGCAGATTGAACATCTTGGGCTCCGTCCACTCAATATGGCCGCAAACTGGGCATTTAATCTTGGTTTTATAGGCATTAAACAATTCCGTCAGCTCGGTTTCGGTCATTTTTTCGTCGGCTTCGACGCCGAGCTTGCCGAGTTCTTTGTCAACTCGAATCCGGGTGTGGCAGTTCTTGCATTCGCTGAGCGGGTCGGAAAACCCGCCCACATGGCCGCTAGCCACCCAGGTTTCCGGGTCCTTGAACATGGCGGAGTCAATGCCGACATAGTTGGGTTTGAGCTGCACGTTCCAGCGCCACCAGGACGTTTTGATGTTGTTTAGGAGTTCTGCGCCGTAGGGGCCAAAGTCATATACACCGGCCATGCCGCCGTAGATTTCGCTGCCGGGGTAAACGAAGCCTCGGCGTTTGCATAGGCTAATTATGTCGTCCATTGTGATAGTTTTTGTACTCATGTTTCCTCCGAAATATATTATATTGTTTAGATTAGGTCGTGCGTTAAAAAGAAAGTTAGGCGCAGGGGCCAATACCAAAAGCTCCGGCTGATGCAATATAATGTAGCACGAGTTTTGTGTTCATAGTCTAAGTATATAGCATTCTGGCCACCTAGTCAACATGACCGTTCAAGTGAGCGAGGAGCTCGTCGATGTCTTTGATATGAGAGACGGTGGTGATGGTCGAGATTGCCATCAGGCGGAGGAGTTTGATTTCTGGGGCGCCGATGGGGCCTTTGGGGTCCGGCATCAGAGTGCCTGTACTGTTGTCTATAAAGTAGCGTACTCTTTCCTGGAGCGGGTTGCCCAGGCCGTCAACTTTTAGGTTGATGCCAGCTTCGAGGGCAAAGTTCAGGTTTAGCTCGAACCAGATCTTGATGAGGCGGAGGTCGATTTGGGGGTTATCGAGAGCAGCGAGGACTTCGCGTAAGATGGTAAAGAGGCGAGGGCTGTCTACCGAATCGCTTTCGCGGGTGATTTTTTTGAGTACTTGGTATGCGAATTCGAACCGGTCGAGTTCGGCGAGGATATTTTGGTAGTACTCCACCATGCGTGCGGAGGTGAGGGTTTCGAGCTCTCCCCTCCCCTTTCGCAAGACGACTTCGTTCAGCGCCAAGAGTTCAATTCCGCCGGCCAGGCGGGACCTTTCTTTGCGCACGCCGCGGGCTAGGGCACGTTTTTGACCCTGTGGGGTGAGGAGGGCGAGGATGCGGTCGGCTTCGCCGTAGTTGGTGCGGCGGAGGATTAGTGCGGAAGTTTTGATGTCCATGTGAGGAGCTCCTGGGGGTTCATGGTGGCTTTGTCCCAGATGCGGTGGATACCGTACGGGGAGAGGTTGGTGGTGATGGGGATGCCGGTGNNTTTTGCTAATTCGACTAGGTCCGCTGGACGCATGGTTGATTTATTGAGTACTGCGATGACCCCGTATCCCGATAGGTCCGTGAGTTCGGGGGCGAGGTTGGAGCAGATGATCACGGGGATGTGGGTAGTATCGGCGTAGCCGCGGAGTTCGTTCAGCAGGGCAAATCCGGATGGGCCGTTTAGGATTATGTCCAAGATGATTAGGTCGGGCGGGCCGGATTCGTCAATCTCGTTCATAGCACTAACGCCGTCACCGAAAGTCTTGACGTCCGCGCCGTCTAGCCCGTCTTTCAATACATCAGCCCAGAGTTCAGCCAGCGTTTCGTCGTCTTCCACAATGAAGATTTTGCGATTCATAGCCAACTCATTTGCGAGCTTAGCGGCAGGTCAATAAATATACTAGTGCCATCGCGGTGGCGGATGATACCCATTTTACCCCGCATGGCGTTGGTCATTTTGGAAGCGATAAACAACCCCAGGCCGCTGCTTTGGGGCCGGGCGCCAATCGGCGCGGGCGACAAGTCTCCGCTATCCCGATTAACGGACCGCCAGAGCTTGAGGGGCATGGCTGGACCGTAGTCGCGCACACCTATCCGCAAGGAGCTCTTTACCATTCGGGTGAATAGTTCGCTCGGGGTTTCCTGACCTGAATAGTGCATAGCATTATCGCAGAAGTTGTATAGAACCGTAGTAAGCAATTCCCTGTTGGCCACCACCAGATGACCCCGGCCGTGCAGGCGCATGTATAGCCGGCGCTTGTTTAATATATAGGCGTCGGCCAGATTCTCTGCAACCTCTTCGCAGAGGGCATGGGGGTTGACCGGCCCCAATTCAAACAGCCCATCCGCCAGCCGGGCGACCCGGCAGAGGTCGCTGACTAATCTTAGGGCTCGGGCAGAAGTGGCTTCGATCTGACCGGCGACTTTTTGCACCGAACGGGAATCTTCCGAGATGTCACCTAGGCGCAGACCGAGTTGTCGGAGCAGGCAGAGCGGTGCTTTCAACTCATGGCTCAGTGCCACAGCTGGCCCGTCAACGGCCAGTAGCCCCTCTAATTCTTTTACCTCCTGCATATACCGATTATAGCACGGGGGAGCGGGCGGATATGTTGTATTTTTTACAGACTTAGCCGGATGGTAGAGATAAGCTTATCGAAGTCGGATTTAAACACTTCGGCATCCGTGCGGATCATAACAGTTTTGTCGCGCACGCGCAAGATGATTGCCGAACCGTTAATGCCGATATCTAGACTGCCGTCCAGGCGGATCCCCGACATACCGTCCACGGTGAATTCGCTCACGCCTACCTGCCCTGCGGCTATCATGGCGTCGTAATTGCGCACCACTGTGTCGTAGTCTTGGTGCATCAGATGTACACGCAGGGCGTAAACCGTCCGCAGGTCAACAGTAGGCACACTAACAGGGTTAAGGTATGCTTCGTAATCGCTGCCATCGGTAGCATCATCGGCCACATACATACTCCAAGTGCGCGGATACTGGAACTCCAGACTGCCAAACACCTCCGGACCGTTAAACTGCAGATTAGGGTTCTTTTCGCGTTCGGCAAAGTCCGCCGCATCTTTGTCGGCCTGGGCCTTGACGGCTTCGGCGACCGCAAATTGCGTTTGGGCGTCGGCGTTACTCTTGACATCGTTATACGACATGAAGCACACGACCAGCAGAATCGCTAGCGTCAGGCCAACAACACCAAGAATAATAACCGCGATCATTTTCGCATCTATCTTGAGCTTGGTCTTAGGTTTTAGGTTGGCGCCTTGACCGCCAGCGGCGGGAACTGGTGCTGGGGCGAGAGGCTGCGGTGCCTGCACTGGTTGGGTCGGCATCGGGGCTGCCGCTGGCGTCAACTGCGCTGATGGTGAAACTGGGGGCGCATAAGTCGCATTGCTGCCCTGTTTATTAAACCCGAATATTCCATTTGATTCTGCCATAATTACTCA
>DBCV01000053.1:0-8115 GCA_002293245.1 Candidatus Saccharibacteria bacterium UBA949
GGCTACGTTGACTGCGGGAGTGGCAGCGACTTCGGCTGCTGCGGCTTTGCTTGCGGATTTTTTCTTGGCGCCAGTTTTAGCTTTGGTAGCGGGCATGGCCGGAGCCGGCTGGCTTTCGCCGTCAGCGCTGGCAGCTAGCTTTTCAAAGCTTTCCAGAATACGACCCAGGTTGACGAAAGGCGTTTTGTATTCTGCGGAAAACTTGTCGGCAAAGGTGCTTTTGCCACTGCTCGGCGCCCCATAAACCATGATTAGGAATGATTTGCTGGCAGCCAATGGGCCGCCTTTTGATTCGGGCATGCCCAAGAATCTTCGTCCACCGCCTCGGTTATTATTTCCACCATTCCCGCCCATTGATGCAGCATTTTTTGGCATATAGTTACCTCCGTTATTTATAAATCCCTTTCGGTCATTATATCACGCCCACTAAAGCAAAGCAAGATTTGCGATGGCAGGTAGAAGATGAAGACCAAGAAGCCCGAGATGGCGGCAACACCGACACCGAATTCACCAAAATAGTTGGAATTACTGCCCAAGAACTGCAAAGCCACGCAGATATCACAGGCCAGAAACAGCAGAACTCCGACTAGGCCGCAGACGGCTGGCAGGTATTGTCGATTGAGCGACCACCTTTGCCCGGCCAGGCTGATGTGCAGAATTAGTGCAGAAACATATGCAAAAGCGATGGCGTAAATCGTGGGCACGCCGGAATAGACGCAATACGACACCACTAGGATAATGATGGTGGCGTAGATGGGCAAGAACTTCACGCCCGCCTGGCTAAGACGCAGGATATGAAAGAATTGAGCCAGAATAAATACGCTCACGCCGATAAACTGCCAGTTCAACCACATTAGACAGGTGTCGGCGAGCAGAGTTAGGGCCATGGCAAACAACAGTTTGTGATCTTTGCCGCGCTTGTGCGCCAAAAATATAAAGCAGAGTACAACACCCAGGTATTTGAGGCCAGCAGAGAGCATGTTCAGGCCGCTGCTCTTTACGGCGAAGTTGACGGCGTCGAGCGAAACAAAGGCACAAGAAAGCCCAGCCCAGGCGGCGAACCACCAGAAATTACGGCGCACCACCCCCAAAAACTGGTTAATCATAACTATATTGTATCGGACTTCGACTAATTATGCAACGAAGTGGGCAGACGAATACTTGGACATTGCAAGAAACTCATGTATAATACTTGCTATATGGGTAAGAAGCGTCATCTGCTGAGTGTTTTGAACAAACGGGTTTTTCGGCGACTCGAGATTCCTCCGGTGATTCCGCGTGTTGCCGGACTGGTGATGCCACTGGTTTTGGTGGGGTATAGCTTGTTGACGATGGAGTTTTGGCTGCCAACGTGGGAAAATGTGGCTTTTATTACAGTCAGCTGCCTATGGTTGATTCTCGGGATTTGGCAATTCTCGCCGTCGGCGCCGATTAGGCCTTGGTTTAAGGTGATTGCCAACAACATTTTTGCGGCATTTTTCGCGGTTTATATCGGGTCGTTTTGGACAGCGCTAGTTGTAGCATGGGTAGTGCTTGGGATTGAATCGGCCTTGATTGTTTCGCCTACGGCGGGGGCAGTGACGGCAGTGTTTGCGGTCGTGGCTTCGATTATCCGCGCTTTTCGCGATGGTGGTGGCATAGACTACCTGGACATTGCGGGATTGATTGCTACGGTCGTGAGTATTGTATTCGCGGCGATTTTTGTACTGCGAATGCTTACGGAGTACTCCAAGAGCGAGGACCGGCTACTGGAAGCTATGGCGGCCGCGACTAGGCAAAAAGAGAGGCTGGACACGACTATTAATGCCATCACAGAGGTGATTATTGCGACTGACAGCAGGGGCAAGGTGCTGCTGTATAATGCTGCCGCGCTGAATCTACTGGACACTAACGAAAACCTCAAGAGATACTATGTTTACGACCTGTTGCGGCTTTCAACCGAGCGGCGCGGGCGAGTGGACCTGAAAAGATTTATTGAAACGCTGGAACATATCACGACTCGCGATAATTGGTACTATAACGCTGGGCCCAAAGATCGAATTCGACTGGAAGTGACGATTTCGCCGATCAAAACTGCTTTTTCTGGCGCCGGCGAAGCTCGGGAGATGGCCGAAAAAGCGAATCCTGGGCGGCGCAAAGCATTTTCGGGCTATGTGTTTGTGATTAACGACGTGACGAAACGGAAGGAGCTGGAAGAAGAAAAGGATATATTTATTGGCAAGACTTCGCACGAATTGCGCAAACCGGTGGCGATGTTGGAGGGTAGCTTGAGCAACTTGGCGCTGATGGAGCAGAGGGGGATGTTGACGCGGGCCAAATTGCAAGATGCGTTGGATGCGACACACCGACAGGCGCAGTATCTGGCGGGACTAGTGAACCAACTGACGGCTGTATCCGAAGCCGAGCAGGCATTAGACACAAAGTTGGAGAGTATTGCACCGGCCGGGGTGGTTTCCGACTTGGCGCTGCGCTATGGCGACGAGGTGATCGCCAAGAAATTGAAGTTAGCGACTGAGATCACTGAGGATCTACCGCAGGTGCGAACTTCGCGAGTACATCTGGAAGAGGTGTTGCAAAACTTTATTGGCAATGCAATCAAATACACTCCGAGCGGCACGATTACGATTGGCGTGCGTGCCGGAGAGCCTTTGCGAGAGACCGGCGAGCCAACGGTTAAGTTCTTTATCCGCGACACTGGTGTCGGGCTGTCCAAGGCCGACCAGACGCGCATTTTTGAGAAATTCTACCGAGTGGAAGATTACTTGACAGAATCAACCAGTGGCATGGGACTGGGGCTGTATTTGGTGGCTAAGCTGGCCAAGTTGCTGGGCGGGGATGTCGATGTGGAATCCGAGCTGGGCAGGAACCACGGCTCGACTTTTTCGATTTCGCTCCCGGTTGAAGAACCGCTGGATAAGGCGTAATTACTACCCGTTAATGTTGCATGTCTATTGACATATATTAGCATGTGTGCTATAATGCTTGCATAGGGCGGTATCGGATTGCCCATTGGGGAGATTTTTTATGCTATTTTTGAGGAGAACTGGGGTGGTGCTTGGTAGTTTTTTGATTTGTGTAATGGGCGTGGTTTCGGCTGTTTCGGCGATTGGCTCGAGGCAGGCGGACTTTTTTGACGTTTTTGGTGAAAAACCCATAGAAAGTGTGGTAAAACGGCCGGAAATTGAGGTTTTTGAACAAAAGAGTCAAGAGATTAGTGAATCGGTTAACTGGGGTCGCGGCTACTCGCAACCGACGAGCTCGCAGGTTCGTACGGCTGCAGCAGACCGAGGTACTCCGGGTCGAGGATCTGGGCCGGTATATGGCGAGTTGATTTCGATACCGAGCATCGGGCTGCAGGCGGGCTTGGTTGGTGTTGGGCTGGATGCTAGTGGTGCAGTGGGTGTGCCGGCAGCCCAAGTCGGGTGGTATAACGGGAGCTCGCGGCCGGGTCAGGCCGGAGCGTCGTTTTTGGACGGGCATACGCCGGGGGTGTTCGGCGGGTTGCGGAATGTGGCGGCTGGGGCTACGGTGAATGTGGTGATGGATGGGCAGACGTATAGCTATCGCGTAGTGAGGACGGAGACTACTTTGCTGGAGCAGGTGGATATGCTCGCGATCCTGACGTATGGTGGGGGTCAGGATACGTTGGTGATGATGACGTGTGCGGGGTCGCCGATTGGCAACACTTATTCGCACAGGTTGACGGTTTATGCTGTTAGAATCTAAGGAGTTTTCTTATTTCCTAGAAACAGTCCATCGACTAGTATTGTAATTCTTTACAACGTCTAGCGATGGCGTTTGTTCGCCTTGCGCCAAAATCTACTTACGAGGGACGTTGTTCGCCCAACCTGTCGTCACAGGTGGGCGCCAACTCGCCCTCGGCCCGTGGCCTGCGGGATGCCCTCGCAAGTAGATTGTGGCTCCGGCGAAAACCACGATTTACATTAGTAGGATTCGCGCTTTTTATGATCCGGTCCTCAATACTCTACTCAGTTTTTGGCGCAGTGTTGCGCTTGGAGAGGCGTTCGACGGCGCCGAGTTCTTTGATGAGGACTTGGATGCAGCCGGCGATAGGGATGGCGATAATACCGCCGAGCAGGCCGAACATGTAGATGCCGATGGTGACGGAGCCGAGAATGGCTAGCGCGGGCAGCTTGGACGATCGAGACTGGACGGCCGGGGCAATCACGTTATTTTCGACCTGCTGGTAAACTACAAAGAAGATGGCGTAGATGATGCCGGCGGGAACGCTATTGAAGGCAAGCAAAATGGCCACAATGGCCCCGCCGATGACGGCGCCAAACATGGGTATGAGACTCATGACACCAGTGATCAAACCGAAGGGCAGGGCAAGGCCAGCATCGAGACCGAAAATCAAGCAGAGGACAAAGACGATTAACGAAGTGACTGCGCCGTCGATGAGCGATACTAGCAGCTGACCGCCAACGTAGTTGCTGACCACGGCCGCCATTTTTTCTAGCATTAGCCGAATTTTGTTGGCGCGGGCGCTGCCCTTGAATAGCTCCCAGGTTTTGCGCATCATGGCTGGGCCATCGACTAGAATCAAGAAGGCTAGGACAAGGACCAAGATGATCATACCAACGGAGGAGATAAACGACCCCGCGCTACCCCAGAGGTCGAATTGCATGCCACTGCCGGAAAAACCACCGAAGAATTGGGTGACGGAGTTAGATATGGTGTTGGCGATATTGCCGAGGCCATAGCTGTCCGCACCGGCGAGGATGTTATTCCAGCCGCTGGTGGCAGATTCGACCATAGCAGGCAGTTCGCGGGCAAAGCGGATGGTTTGATCTATGATAGTTGGCACCACGATGGCAATGATTGCGCCCAGCACGGAGACGACGATGATATAAGCCAGTGCCGTGGCCAGCTTGCGCATTTTGCCGTGACCAGGCAAGATATTGGCCATTTTGCTGACGATGGGGTTAAGGGCCAGGGCCAAGAAAAGTGAGGCGCCGAGGATTAGCAAGCCAGTGCGAGCCGACCAAATAATAAAGCCGGCCAAGCAGATGCCGAACGGCACCAGCCAAAAACGGATGAAGGTTTTGGTGTCCACCTTGATTTTAGTTTCCATGGTTTGATTATAGCATACTTGGGGGAAATCTACTATGGGTCCTGACCCACATGCACTTTTTCTTCATTCCTGCATACGTCCGTCCCGAGACGAAGCTGCAAGAGGAAGTTTCCTCTCTTTCTCTCTTCTTTGGAAGAGAGAAATTCACTCCTCATCGTCTCGGGACGGAGTATCGCAGGGCTGAAATCAAAAAAGTGCATGCGGGTCAGGTCGTGTGGATTTACGGAAACACGCATCTGACGGCGAACCCGACGAATTTGCTACTATTGCTTGTGCTTGGATTGAGGAAAGTGCCATGAATGTACGTGCTGTAAGCAAGGGTGCTACCGTCCAGAGCGGATGACCACCAGATCGCATATGCCGACTGAGTGCGTAGTCCTTGGCCGGGGTTAAAATACCCAGCGGCGACGGCACCAAAAGAGGAGCGCCAGGTGTTGTTTCCGCCGGAAGTGGCATTGGGTTGCCAGTTTTCCATATAGCCAGTTCCGCCGCTCGTGTTAGCTGCGGATAGAGTCCCAGTGTTCATGGAGCCGTTCAGGATAGCCCATTCGTTGTTGGTGTTTATTAGGGTCCCGGTGGAGTTATCTGCACCTCGTGGCAGTCTCCATCCAGCGGGACAGATGGTGCCGCTCGTGGTGGAGTTGACGCCTGTGGGGTTTCCGGCATTGGTGTTGCCTTTGGATTCTCCGCCTTTACCACCGGTTTTGCCTATGGTGCCCATTCCGCTTCCTGCGGTAGAGCCTACGTAGCCTGTTCCTGAGCCAGTGTTGGTGGCGGCTGCGCAAGTAGGAGTGGTAGTGCTGTCTATGCCTGCCGCTGCGCAGAAGTTGTAGAGGTAGGATAGACATCTGCTATTCATGGGTGAGCTGCCGGTCACGTTGGTAGTACATTGAGTACCGTCATACAGAGTAGCGGTAGTATTCTGGATCACCTGGCCACCGGGGTTGGTTTGAGCAGAGCCAGTATAGTTGTTGGTGGTGACGAAGCGGGTGGCGATGCCTGTTGCTGTGGTCCAAGAGGAAGGATTTGTTGCACTAGCAAAGGTTAGGGTGTGCTCGTCTCCGTAGGTATTGCTTCCACCGTTTGACGTTCCCCCTGCGTAGGCTAGGTTATCCATCATCCAGAGTTTGTTGTCGGGCATTTTCTTCAGGTGGTAAGACTTGTTGTCACGAGCGTCTTTGAGGGTGAGGGTATCGCCAACGCCTAGGGTGTTGTAATAGTCCAGTGTTAGTTCTTGTAGGTAGGTGGGAGTGGAGTCCATGAGGCACCTGATCACGAACCCGTTGAATTTATAGAGGCCGTTAGTGCCCGGATTGGCGTAAGTGCTGGCCACGGCTGTACTGTATACAAGCGTATTGTCGGACAACGATGATGACCACCAGCCGACCAACGTAGACTGATTATATAGCCCGTTGTCCGGATAGAAGCTCCCAGAAGAAACTGTGCCGAAGGAGGAGCGCCAGGTGTCGTTGCCACCGGATGTAGCGTTAGGCTGCCAGTTTTGGTAATAGCCAGAGCCTGTTCCTGTGTCTGCTGCGGATAGAGTTCCGGTGTTCATAGAGCCGTTCAGGATAGCCCATTCGTTTTTGGTATTTACTTCGCTGCCAATCGAACGATCTGCCCCAACTGGCAGTCTCCAACCAGCGGGACAGATGGTCCCGCTGGTTGTCGAGTTGACGCCCGTGGGGTTGCCTGCGTTAAAGTTGCCTTTGGATTCACCGCCTTTACCGCCAGCTTTACCTATGGTGCCAGTTGTGGCGTAGCCCGTGCCTGCGCCGGTGTTGGTAGCAGCAGCACAAGTGGGAGTGGTAGTGCTGTCTAAGCCCGCTGCTGAGCAGAAGTTGTATAAGTAGGATAGGCACCTGCTATTCATGGGAGCAGAACCGGTCAGATTGGTTGTGCATTGGGTGCCATCGTAGAGTGTTCCTGTCGTATTCTGGATTATCTGCCCACCGGAGCTTAGCACGTCAGATCCAGTGTAGTTATTGGTTGTCACGTATCTGGTGGTTAGGCCGGTGGATTGTGTCCAAGGTGAGGTGGATGTAGCGTTAGCAAANNGTTCCTCCATTGGAGGTCCCACCTGCATAGGCTAGGTTATCCATCATCCAACACTTTTCGTCGGGCATTTTGCGGATGTGGTAAACTTTATTGTCTCTTTCGTCGTAAAGCCTCTTTATTTCTCCGAGTTGCATGTTAGCGCATTGGCTCATGGTCATGGATTGCAGGGGAGTTACTGCTTCTTCGTAGGTATAGGCTGCTGTTTTGGTGTACCAACCACCAATACTGTCGATGGAGAGGTCGTAGGTGCCGATGGTTCTTGCTCCGGTGGTGCAGGTGGCGGTGGTAGGGGAAACCACTGTGAGGTTAGTGCACTGTGTTGCTCCGGTCCAAGTGCTGGAACTGTCGCCAGTTCCAGCACTTGGATTTCCGGTTCTGGTGCCACCGATGTAGGCGGCGGTGAGGTTCGGATTTGTGCTTGTCCCGAAGTTGGTGCCGGTGATAGTGATGGTGGTTCCTCCTGCGACAGGGCCGGTGGTGGGGGAGATGCTGGTGATGGTGGGGGTAGGGTAGGAAGTGATGGTGGTGGTGAGAGTGACGGTGCCTTGGTAGGTTCCCGAGGGTGGGTTTCCGCCTGTGCCTCCGGCACATGCGGAAATGTATAGGTTGGTGTTTTGGCCGGTTTGCCCGGTGGCGGTGCTGTGGCTACGGATGGTGGTGGGGGTAGTGGGTACTGCGGCGTAGCGGTAGGTGTTGCTAGCGTTGGCGGTGGGGATGTTGCTTTGGGTAGAGTAGGTTGTATTCCAATTGTTTGCAATTCCTTCTGCTTGAGCAGAGGGAATTGCAAATCCCCAAGAGTTACATTGGTTAGAAGTGAAGGTGACGGGGTTAGTGATGGTGCCGGTGGTGGGGATAAGGTTTTCGGTAGGGCTTGTGGGATTGGAGCTACCTTGACGGGTTAAGTTTCCGGCTGTTCCGCCGTTCACCGCCTTGGATTGAACGGACAACAAATAGCCTACTGG
>DBCV01000053.1:8177-10687 GCA_002293245.1 Candidatus Saccharibacteria bacterium UBA949
TAGGTATAGCTGCCCTCAGAGTCAGCGTGGGAAGAGCCGTCTAGTGGGAAGAAGAGGTTGGGGAAGAGGAGGGTGAATAGTAGGAGGGATAGAAAGAGAGATGGGATCAAGTGATAAGGAAAGCGAGAGGATGAAACTCCAAACCTCCGTTTACCCCCAAAGAGGGCTTGATGTGTGTGCAAACTCAAGCTCATGGGGGTATTATAGCATGAGGGGGATGGAGGGGGCAAGAGGATTTATACAAAAAACTCAGCAAAAAGCGTGTTATAATTTGTATATGAAGCTATTTTCTTGGAACGTGAACGGGATTAGGGCGACAGTGCAAAAAGGGGCGTTCGGTAAGTTTGTGAGCGAGTTCGAGCCGGATGTGATTTGCTTGCAGGAAACCAAGGCGAAGCAAGGGCAGGCGGAAATCGACCTGCCGGAATATACGGAATACTGGAATGATGCGAATAAGCCGGGGTATTCGGGTACAGCGATTTTTAGCAAGGTGAAGCCGGCCGAAGTTTTTTACGGTTTTGATGCCAAAACTCAGAAAAAGTTCGATTTTACCGACGTTTTTGGGGATATTACCCAAGAGGGGCGGTTGACGACGGCGGAATACGACAAGTTCTTGTTGGTTTGCGTGTATTCGCCCCATACCAAGAGGGAGCTGGAGCGACTGCCAATGAAGCAAACTTGGGATGCGGCATTGCTGGAACATATGCGGGTGCTAGAGAAGCGCAAGCCGGTGGTAGTGTGCGGAGACTTAAATGTGGCACACCGCGAGATTGACCTGGCAAACCCGAAGCAGAATGAGTTCAATGCGGGGTTCACGGTTGAGGAACGAGCGGATTTTGATAAGTTGGTGGCTGCTGGGTTTATTGACACGTTTAGGCTGCTGCACCCGGATGAGACTGGGGCATACACCTGGTGGACCTGGCGGGCGGGTGCGCGGGCGCGGAATATTGGGTGGCGGATTGATTACTTTCTGGTTTCGGAGAGCTTGCGAAATCGGGTTAAGTCGGCGGAGATCCACCCCGAAGTGCTGGGCTCTGACCACTGTCCGGTGAGCCTGGATATTGACATTTGAGGCCGGGTTCTGTTATAATAGCGCGTAGAGACTGGGTGAGAGCCGTAGGTGGCTATAACTCGGTACATTAAAATGAGAGGATGCGACATGAATGACGACCAATCCGGTAAACGACCCAAGGGATAGGCAAGCAAGTATGCCCTCGACTGACGACAAATTGAGTCTGGAGAATCTACTCGGCAAAACGATAATGGGGGCAATCGAAAGGGAGGCGCGCGAAATCGCCGAGATCGTTCTGGCAGATGCCTTGAAAAAATACGCCGACGTAGAGGGAAAGATTTCGCCGGAAGACATGCGTAATCTGGCAAGGAACCTAGTCGGAACCAATGAAAGGGTTGCAACCAAGGCGATAAGCGATGCGGAGCTGGACGAAAGGATTTCTAACATTTTGCACGAGATCGGCGTGCCGGCGCATATTCTGGGGTATAACTATATGCGCAAAGCCATTAAAGCTGTGGTAAAAGACTTCGATGCATTAAGCGGCGTTACGAAAGAGCTGTATCCAGCGATCGCAAAAGGGTCCGGCACTATACCATCCAGAGTGGAGCGGGCCATCCGCCATGCTATTGAGGTAGCGTGGGATAGAGGAGACACCGAGACGCTTGATAGTTATTTTGGGTACACCGTCAATTCCAGCAAATCTAAGCCTACGAATAGCGAATTTATCGCGATGATTGCCGACAGTCTGCGGCTAAAGTTGCAGAAGGAGGGATATGCGCTCTAGAACTTTTGTAATTAAAAATGTGGCGCTGCCAAAAGTTTGGCGGCGCTTTTTCATGGGTTTTTATGGTTATTATGGGTTTTTGCAAATTAGGTTTGATAGTAGGTGTTTAGGAACTGGGTTTTGAATTGATGGAAGGTGCCGGATTCGATGGAGGCGCGGATTTGATCGACGGTGCGGACGACGATGCGTTCGTTGTGGATGGAGGCGAGGACTGGTGCGAGGATTTCTTTGGCGCGGAAGAGGTGGGTGAGGTAGGACCTGGTGAAGTTTTGGCAAGTGTAGCAATCGCAGTCTTGATCTATTGGGGTGAAGTCTGTGCGGTACTTGGCGTTCTGAATGTTGATTCGGCCCTGGTGCGTGTATAGGGCGCCGTTGCGGGCCTGGCGGGTAGGGGCGACACAGTCAAAGGTGTCGATGCCGAGTTCTATGCCGATGAAGAGGTCAATTGGTTCGGCGCCCATACCGAGCCAGTGGCGGGGTTTGGTTTCGGGGAGGATCTGGTTGACGGCCTGGAGGTATTTTTGGGACTTTTCGGCTTTGTACATGCCANNGGGATTTTTCAGCCATGTACATGCCGCCGATGCCGTAGCCGTCGAAGGGTTGGTTAGCGAAGTGGGTGGCGCTTTGTTGGCGGAGGTCCATGTATTCGCCGCCTTGGACGACGCCGTATAAGCATGATTTACAGGAGCTGGTCCAACCGCGAACAGCGTCGCC
>DBCV01000033.1 GCA_002293245.1 Candidatus Saccharibacteria bacterium UBA949
TTGATGTCTCCTGATGTGGTTAGTGCTAGGTCGTAGGTGTAGCTACCACTTGAGTCAGCGTGGGAGGTGCCGTTCAAAGAAAAGAACAGGCCGGGGAATAGCAGGACTAAGAGTAGTAAGGAAAGATAGGCAGCTGGAGTGAATACCCAAGTGCTCCTGCTCAAGAACATACTTTGTAAGCGTAAAGCTCCGGACCTTGGGCGAACTAATGGGTTTCTGTATCCACCGATTCTACCTTTGCCAAATCTATTGCCCTCAAGGCTTAAAGACATATCCTAGCTTCCTCCAATTATGCTCCCAATACTGCTTATGATAGTAGTATATATGCTCGGCAAAAACATGTCAAGAGGATTTCGGAGATTTTTCGCGAGATTCCGCACAAGAAAAACCGCCGGGCAAGTAGCTGCCCAGCGGTGTTAATTTTAATAGAAAAGTACACACTACTCCATGTAGTACTTGGAAAATTCGTTGCAGAGCTTCAGGTCGTTGTACCAGTCCTGCCAGGCAGTTATTTCCGGCAATGAATCCGGGTTTTCGCCGAAGATTGTGCGCACCAATGCCCGGATGCTATTCGCATGCGGATGAGTCTTGATTAATTTTTCCATACACCTCTTGACCTCGTGGTCGGTCTGTCGCATAGTCAATAGGGCTTCGCCAATCGCCAATAGAATCCTTTCGCAGTCGATATAGCATTTGTCGAATTCATCGCCTTCCACCGAAAAATCGAAATCGCTGCCCGGGTCATTCGGCTCCACGCAAACGCTCACGATAAATCTGCCTTTCTTTGAGCGCAGAATGAGTGAAATGAGCCAATGCCCGTCTGCATCTTGAACGGACACCAAGCCGGATTTGTAGTTGGCAGTATAAGCTACTCGACTAACATAGGGTGACTCGACAACCGCATTGATAGCAGCTCGCGCCAGATATTCGCTCAGCGGCATCAAGAAGTTGTCGGCAACTGCGATGGCTGTGCCTTCCGGGTTATATGGCCCCTTGGCTAGATTGCAGACAATCACCGGCTGTGGCTCTAGGTTGAATCGCTGCGAGTAAACTACCACCGTACCTTTGCTCGGGTCGCCGACTTCCTTTAGGACTTCGCGCAATACTGCTAGTAGCGCAACAGCTTCCTCTTGATAGAGAACCGCCGTATGGTTGTACTCCTTGACGTAGCAGTCTAGGTTAGTAAAGCCTTTCACTGTGCGCACTCCCCTTTCTTGGCCGAGTCTTCGGCCGACTCCTGTTGCATCGCCAACCATCTGCGAGTTGCGAAGGCAATCTCTGGCAGATAGTCGGTGCTGCCTAGCGACGAGCGAATCACGTCAACGGATTGCTTTGCGGTTTCGTCGCCGGGGTGTAGCCACGCCAGAGCTTCGGCAATCGCCAACTGCACCGACGCTTGATTTCGAGCTGTTGCCTCGGTATCCAGTTGCCCCATGTGGCGGTCGTAAACCTGATTGCCTTCGTAGATACTAAACAAGCTGCCCCTTGCCGTCCGGAAAACCATCACGTTTTTCAGCTTGCGGTAAACGCGACTGGGCATTTCTGCCAGACTCTCAATTGTGGACTCGCGCGGGATGCTCGCACGAATGTAGTCAGAATAGTGCTTCCACCCAACAGTGGTCAGGGGCACAGGATTCGCCCGCTGCTCGTCGCGCAGTCCTTTTAGCTCAAAGCTGATTAGGCCATCCATGCCCTCGCCGGGCATCTGTCCAATTAGTACGAATCTTTCTCCGCTTCCTTCAATCCTGTCAGATGCGAAAAGAACGGTTCTTTCCACCAGAGTAATACCTGCATCATCCAACAGCCTCGGCCTGGTTTCGGCGCCTTCCATGCCGCTCACTCCTTTTCGTATTCTATGATGTAAAACCTGCCCGTGGCGGTGTTTTACGCCACGCTAGTGTGGATTATAGCACGATTTCTTAACAAAAACAACGGTTAGACTATTCTACAACCAAGTTTACCATCTTGCCGCCACGGACCACGATGGTTTTGAGAACTTTTTTGCCACCATCTGTTAATTCGCTCACTCGTGGCTCGGCCAGGACCTTTTCTAGCAGGCCCTTTTCGTCCTGCAACTCTTCCGCCGGCAATGTCAATCTGGCCCGCACTTTGCCGTTAATCTGCACCACAACCTCTTCTTGCGCGGAAGTCAGGTACTTTTCGTCATGGCTCGGCCAGCCAGCGTCTTCGATCGTGTCGCTCCGCCCCAGTAGTTCAAAGCATTCCGCCGCCATGTGTGGCGCAAACGGCGCCAATAGCTGCGCCAAAGTTGTCAAAGCCCCGCGCCAGTACTCCTCGTCAAAACCGCGCAGTTTAATCTTGTACAGGTCATTGACGTATTCCATCAGTGCCGCAATCGCCGTGTTAAAGCTGTTTTTGCGCAGGTCGTCAGTCACTTTCTTGATGGTTTTGTGCTGGGTTTTTTGCAATTCCTCCGGGTCGCCCAGGGCGTCGCGCGGGGCTTCCAAAAACTCCTGCACCAAGTTCCAGGTCCGGTTCAAAAAGCGATACACTCCGCCAATCCCCCGGGTACTCCACGGTTCGTCCATCTGATACGGTCCGATAAACAGAATATAAGTGCGCAGGGCATCCGCGCCGTACCCCTGATCCACCACTTCCAGCGGATCAATCGTGTTGCCCTTGCTTTTGCTCATCTTGGTGCCGGCTTCGGCGTTAATATAGCCGCTGTATAGCAGCGATTTAATTGGTTCGCGGAAGTTGGTCAGTCCCTGGTCAGCAAAGAATTTGGCCCAAAACCGCACGTACAACTGGTGCGTGACGGCATGGTCGGCGCCGACATAAACGTCCACCGGACTCCAATAATCCGCCTTGGTCTTGTCCCAAGCGTTGAACTCATTGCGCGGGTCGCAGTAGCGCAGCAGATACCAACTGGAGCAGGCAAAGCCGTCCAACGTGTCGGTCTCTCGGGTCATCTCCTCGCTATTCAACTCAACTTGCGTGAACTCTGGCACTTTTGCCAGTGCCGAATGGCCACTGTCGTCCGGCTGGTAGTCGGTGATTTCCGGCAGTACTACCGGCAGTTTATCCTCCGGAACCGCGTGCGGTTTGCCATCGGCATCGTAGGCGACCGGAATTGGCGCACCCCAGTAGCGCTGGCGGGAAATCAACCAATCGCGCATCTTGTAGGTAGTTTTGGCTTGACCCTGGCCGTTTTTTTCGAGTAATCTGACAATCAATTCCCTTGCCTGGGCGCTAGGCTTGCCGTCATACCGCCCGGAGTTGATCATCTCGCCCTCGCCGGTGTAGCATCCGCCAGCAAAGTTCGCTGGTGGTTTAATCACTTCTTTGACGGGCAGATCAAATTTTTCGGCAAACTCCAGATCCCGCTCGTCGTGCGCCGGCACCGCCATGATCGCCCCCTCGCCGTAGCCCATCAGCACGTAATCGGCCACCCAAATCGACATCTTTTCGCCACTCAGCGGGTTTTTGGCATAACTCCCGGTGAACACCCCTGTTTTTTCTTTGTTTTCTTGCCGCTCAATCTCCGATTTTTTCATCGCTTCTTGCCGGTACTTGTCCACTTCCGGCCGGGTCAGATCGTTCGTCAGGTCATTCACCAGCGGGTGTTCCGGCGCCAACACCAAAAACGTCGCTCCATAAATCGTATCCGGCCGGGTAGTGAAGATTTTGATCTTACGTGCATCTGCCCCGTCTACGACCTCAAACTCCACCTCTGCGCCTTCGCTCTTGCCAATCCAATTCCGTTGCATGGTTTTGATCTTTTCCGGCCAATCCAACTGGTCCAGGTCGGCAAGCAGTTCCTCGGCATAGTCCGTAATCTTAAAAAACCACTGATTCATCTTGCGCTTTTCCACAACCGAACCGCAACGCCAACAATGCCCGCCCTCCACTTGTTCGTTCGCCAGCACCGTTTTGTCCTTGGGGCACCACCACTGATAATTCTCCGCCCGATAAGCCAAGTCTTTTTCGAATAACTGCGTAAAAATCCACTGGGTCCACTTGTAATACTCCGGATCCGAAGTGTTTATCTCGCGGCTCCAATCCACCGAAATCCCTAATCGTTTGAACTGCTTCTTGAAGTTCGCAATGTTTGTCTTGGTCGCCGACTGGGGCGAAATGCCGGTTTTAATCGCATAATTCTCGGCCGGCAGACCAAAAGTATCCCAGCCAATTGGGTTCAGCACATTATAGCCCAGCTGGCGGTAAAACCGCGACACCGCATCCACAATCGCATAAACCCGGGCATGCCCGACATGCAATCCCGCCCCCGACGGATACGGAAACTGCCCCGCCACGTATTTTTTGGGCTTTTCGGAGAAATCCTCGGCCTTATACACCCCTGATTCTTCCCACCTTTTCTGCCACTTCGGTTCGATTTCGCTCGGTTTGTATCTTTTCATGCCTTTATCATATCACATGGAAAACATCTGCGACATATTGACATTTCCATGCATGTGTGCTACAATAGGGCCACGGAGTAGGTGCGACAAGCGTTGTAGCGACCTATATTTGTTGAACATTACAAATTGGACGCTACCATTGCCGCCTGCCCACACTAAACCGAAAGGGTGATTTTAATGTCATCATTGCTCAGGAGTCTATACCAGCCCTATTACAAGGATTTGGGAGAGGTGGTCTGCCAGACCATTTCGATCGCCGTGGCCCAGAAGGCTGGACTATACGCTCTGCCGAAAAGAATTGAGGAGATCAACCAGAGAGGGGAAATCTCTCATCTCACGCCCACTATGGAAGACGTGATACTAATGTTCGGCAAGTCCGGTAAATACGAGCAACAAATATCTGAATCGACAGATCATTTTAGGAGCATCATTGCCCCGAGTGTCTTAACGCTCTGCCAGACCGAGGACTGCGACCCATACCGGTTGATCGACAAAGCCCTCGCTACAATAGCCAGCGGGCTACTCGAGAGTGGTGGTGCTCACAGCCACCAGCGACACGACCTGTATATGGCTACCCAAGACCCATTAATAGTATTGTGCAACTCTCTAAGCACCTTGCACGCCATTGAGAATGCGCCTCGCGAACAGGTGCTCGAGCATCTCGGTCTCAGAATCGACCAAAGACTCGTAAGATTCGAGAGAAATCTGCGGGCATTCATGAGCCACATATTTGAGCTTGCCGATTGCGAAAAAAGCTCCCATGACGCCACTCATACCTACACCACGAACGTGCTAGACGCCATCAAGTGCGTTGATACCGGCTATCTCGAATCTCTTATTTGCTAGCCCTCCCGTTAGTCCAAAAAACGTCCCGAAAGTACGTTAAGAAAACCGCCCCTGATTTCAGGGGCGTTCTTTCGGGCGTATTTTTGGCGACGTCTGGATATGTATGGTCCGCAGCACTTCGTCTAGGTCGTCGGCACACAGAAATCCCATCGGCTCCCTCAGACGCGTCTTTTCGACCGTGTCAATCTGTTCGGCCATCGTGATGGTGGGCGCTAGGAATACCTTGAGCTGTGCGTCAACCTTTGTTTGCGATGGCAAGAGGGCATTGCGCGAACTGGTGCAAGGCACTACGTTTACGGTTGTGCAAAACTTGTTGTTCAATTCGTTTGATACCACCACGCAGGGCCGGGTTTTGCCCTGTTCGCTGCCGTTGGTTTTGTCGGGATCGGGATAATGCACCCAGAACACTTGCCCCTGAGTCGGCTGCACGATCTGTGACCTATTCTGGCGCTCGAGCTTACTCACGATGGGCGGGTTTTTCTCGCTGCGCACCAAGGTGGTTGCGTGGTCCAATTCGTCCGGGCACTCTTCTTCCAGCTGGTCAACCGAATCGGCCAGCAATCGACTAATCAGGTTCAGCAAGTCGCTCGGGCTTTCCGGCGTCCAGTCGCCCTCTGTCAAATAGTACGTCAGCTGCATCTTGACCTTGTCGCTGATCTTGTCAATCAGCCCAAAACATTCCACGACTTTTCGCAAATCTTGCGTTTTCGACATTTTCGCCACCTCCTGGTGAGATTGTAAGATACAAAAACAAACGAACGTTCGTCTGTCCTCGCGGTCGTCAAGCGACTCTTCCTACATTGTAGCACACTCGCGCGAAAAAGCAACTATATCACAATCCCCATTGGCAAAAAGTACGACAGAACCGCTGCAATCAACAGCACAGAGAAAAACACCCGGCGATTCAGCGATCGTTTTTCCAAGTAATGCACCAGAATCAGACCGATCAAAAACCCGACTGGCAACCCGGTCAATGGCACCGGCCCAATATATAAAATCTGCGCAAACTTTAGCCAAAACGAACCCGCAATAATCACCAGCACCAGTTTCAGGATAAACATACTGTCGGTTTCCTGCTCCTTGTCAAAGCCCCGCCGGCTCAACCGTGTGCGGTTGCGCGCATACGTCCGCGCCCGATGCCGGTCTGCGCTCTGCGCGGTATTTTCTTCCAAAAACCGCGCCCTCCCCCGATTCGGCCTTAGATTCTTCATGTCTTGTTTCACTTCTTCGCCCACCTTTCGTGCTAGCGTTCCCGCGGTTTTATTGCTTACATTTTGATTTCGGCATCCACACCCGCCGGCAACGACAAGTTCTGCAAGTTGTCGATCGTCTTGGGCGTGGCATTCGTAATATCAATCAAGCGCTTATGCACCTTCATTTCAAACGCCTCGCCGCCCGTCTTGTAAACATGCGGGCTCTTCACCACCGTAAACGTGCTGCGCCGCGTCGGCAGAGGCACCGGCCCCGAAACCGTCGCGCCCGTGCGCACAGCCACGCCCACAATGTCTTTAGCCGCCCGGTCAATAATCCGGTGGTCGTAAGCCTTTAGCCGAATCCTAATTTTTAGTCCTGCTGTTTGCGCGTTATTTGCTGTCATTTTTGTACAAAATCCTTTCCTTCCTACCTCTGTAATCTTGGCTTGTCACTTCCGGAAGTGCCGGGCATCAAGTTATCAAAAGCAAAATGGTTAATTATTAAATATACCCCAATTTTACCGCATTTCCCCCGGCCCGTCAAGCCCACAAAAACCACAAACCGAAAGCTGTAAAAAAGCCAGTCAAATTTGACTGGCTCTGGCCGGACGCATCCGCGCCCCCATCCTTCCTGCTAAAAGAGCAGCATAAATTCACGCTGGCCAATGGTGATTGTCACATAGCGATGCGGCTCAATACTGAGCTTGATAAACCCTTCGGTATATTGCTCCACTTCGTCTGCGACCTTGTACGCAAATGGTTCGCCGAGACCCAGCACAGCGCATAAATCTACCTGACGCCCCTGATAGTTGCCATTCAGTGGGACCAGTAAGTCTTTGCGCGACACAGTTCGATGCCTATCGTCGGCAAGCATAGAGCTATTCTTGCCCGCTCTGCGCAGCAGGTCTTGATACAGAACCCAGCTCACCATCCACCGCGCGAAATAGCGATGTTTATAGTGCTTAATGTGTCGAATCGCCGTCTCCGCATACAGCTGGTCACGGCAAAACTGCGACAACTCGTCGGTTTTTGCCGGAATGTCATAGTCGAACAACACTTCGTAGTCGGGCCCCGTGGGCGTATCAACCCTCATTGCCGTCACCATAACACCGGTCGCATCTTCAACGGCCTTGGCAAGATTCGCGCTATGCACGCCCCGCTCGAGTAGCTCACGGATGTGATGGGCACTTATTTGGCCCGAGTATCTTAGCGTACTACACAGGCAACGAACCGGTTTTAACACCTCAGCCTGCGTTGCGTTCGCCACTTTCGGCTCCAAATTTGCAACAACCTGGTCAAAGATGGCCTGCAGCGAATCGGACACCTTGCTATGGCGGTTGCAAAACTCTGTGTAATCAAACTCACAGGTTTCGGCTGGCACCGGCGGCTTGTCGGGATCACTCTCCAGTTTCAGTGAAATGATGGCGCTATGCTCCCTGCCGAACGAGATATTTCCGCCATTAATCAGTTTGTTCATCTCGTCAGCCAGCTCCTGCAGCTGCGCCTCAGTTAGATTCCAATACGAGGGCCTGCGTGGTCCGGTGAAATTGAACTGTCGCTCATCCGGGTTGCTGTTCCAGAAGCCAGAAGCCACCTCATCAGTAATGCCCAGGTGGTTCCCCATCCTTTTCTCCAGTTTGCCAGCATATTTGCGCACGCATTCCCGCGCGAAACCCGGCAAGAATCTCTTCCACTCCTTCGCATCGCCTGCGAACTCTGCGAAAAGCTCAGCGAACCTCGGAAGCAACTCGGATTTGGGGTAGCCTTGAGCCCGGACCTTGATCAACGACAGACCTTGCGGACAGGATTCGACTTCAAGGCCGCTCAGTCTCCGAATCTCCTCATATACGCGCTGTCGCTCGTTCTCGTGGGCCATATTGAGTGGTCCCTTGGTATCAACGTATACCCCATACTCTGGCAATAACCCGACAGCCCCGTTCAGGGTTGTCGCAAGTTGCCGGTAAATATCGTCAATAACTCCCTGAACCCAAGGCGTAAGTTCCGCCTCGCGCTTCGCACATTCTTGTCTCTCAAGCTCCTCTGCGGCCCGTCTTTCAGCCTCCACAATCTCCTTGTGCTCTTCCAGCCTGGTCTTTAGTGGCTTCCGCCTAATCCAAGGGCTGGCGAAAAAGTCGTCATAGTACAGCACTTCATCACACATCCTCTCTGTTTTGATGGAAAAATGCGCCCATCCTTGCCAAACATTATACCACGTCGCAGCAAAAAAAGCAAAAAAGCCGCCCGGTCAGACAAAACCGGGCGGAAAGAAAAGTACAAAAAATGCGCATCAATACGTCACAACGAAAGCTTGGCTGCCGATTGTGGCATAAATAATACCCTGGGGATCAACTTCAATCGTAATCAACCCGCGCGTAAACCTTCTCACCTCGTCCGCAACTTTCCAGGCAAACTTCTCGTCGTCGCCTAGCGCGGCACCCAGATCCACCAAGTCGCCCTCGTACTGACTATTTAGTGCTACCCAGAGCTTGCTGGGTTGCAACATACGCGGTACATTTATCGGCAACAGAGCGCTCTTTTTGCCCCGTCTGCGCTTACCGTCTTCGGTCACTACCAACTCAACCAACTGCCGCGCGATGTATCGATATTTATCCCGCTTAATCTGCCGAATCTTCTTCTCCGTTTGCAATTGATCCGCGCAAATCCCGGGCAACTCATTAGCAGGCTTCGGCAAGTCATACTCAAATTCAATACGGTCATTGCGGCCTATGCCCAGAACTCCGCCATCTCGCACTAGTGTCATCTTCGTCAGTGTGAATCCGGCGGCGTCTTGGACGGCTTTGCGCAATGCCTCTTTGTGGACACCGCGCTGAAACAGCTCCTTCATAGTAGTGAAGTCTAAATATCCAGCTTCATCAAGTCTGCACTGCGCGATGCGATTCGGCCTCAACCGTTCAACCTGTTCATCGTATGGGACTAACGGCTGCAACCGCAGTATCACCCAGCCAAAGACTTCTCGTAATTCTTCTGTCACTTGGTTGTACCGATTGCAGAACTCCATATAGTCAAACACACACAGTTCTTGCGGCACAGGCGGCTTGTCTGGCATCTGTTCGATTTGCAACCAGAACGATACCTCGCTAGCAAGCGAAATACTCCCTCCTGCAACCAGCTTATTCATCTCTGCAATCAGTTCTTGGCACTCCGCATCCCTCAGCGAATCGTAAGTGATATAGCGCCCGTTAAACTTGAACTTTCCGCCAAAAATGTAATCGATTTTCTCTGGATAGTCTATCAGCGTTTTATGGGCTATGCCTACGTACTTGTGCGGGATAGTCTCTAAGTACTCCACACACCGTTTTACGCACCGTCGCGCGAGTTCCGGCAAGAGTTTCTGCCACGCCTCCTTCTGACTTTCACCTTCGGCAAATAGTTCTGCGAACTGCGGATTCAAATTGGATTTTGAATAGCCTCGAGTCCGGACAATAAAACTCCTCGGTTCCTTCGCACCCAGCCTAATCGAAAGCCCGGTCTGGCGCCTAATCTCACCCCGAAAACGCCCCCACTGCCCGCGATCAACAGCCTCGCCGAGTAGGTTCGATCGGAATCCGTATTCATCGAGCATACATACATTGCCCCGGATCCTTTCGCAAAGAAATCTGAAGATATCAATAATAACAACCGTAACTGCGACCATGAATTCGCACTCTTGCGCTTCCTCTCTGGCCCTCTTGAGCCTAGCATTTTCCGCGGATTCAGCCTCTACGATTTTCCGCAAGCGCTCCAAACGCACCGTTAGCGATTCGAGTTTCGCTTTGCCGCTACCGCTCCCATTCCTTGCCACACCCAACACATCCTCTCTATTTTGATGGAAAACTACACCCACACTTGCCCTGTATTATATCACGTTGTCGCCAAAAAAGCGAATTCTGCCCCCGTCACCTCGTCCGCAGGTCCCGCTTTCTAAACACCAGCCAGCCCACAACCGGCGGCACAATCACAAACCCCAACAACACCAACGCATTGCCCAGCCTCAGCCCGTTTTCCAGCACCGCCGGATTGTTGTACCAATAGAATGGCGACAACTTACTTATGCCCTCCAACACACCCGCCGAACCCCGCAGTGCTACGATAAAATACCCCGCCGCCGCATAGGCCCCAACCACCGCGCCCGCCAGCGAACTCCGCCCAAACACCGCCCCAATCCCAAACGCCAAACTCCCGAACGCCAACCCCAGCAGCAAAACCGCCAAACACGGGGCAACCAGCGCTCCCAGCCCAATCACCTCGCCCAAAATCACTGTTCCCAGGTACGCCCCCAGCCAGAATCCAACCATCACCACCAGCATACCAGCCGCCAGCGCCAGCCATTTTTCCACCAGATACCTGGTCCGGCTCACCGGCCGCGCCAACTGCGTCAGCATCACCCCTGTTTTTTCCTCGCCTGCAAAAATCCCTATCCCAAACACGATGCCGAATATCGCGATCACCGCCGCCATCTGCCCCATAATCTCCAGTCCCACATACCCCTCAATCGTATTCCAAATCGCTCCATCGCCGAACCACCCGCTCAAACTCTCCGGCAAGTCCGTCATCATCCCCGAAAACGCATCCCGCAGCGGCGGAAATAATTGAATCAGCAACACATTCGCCACGCACATCGCCACAAACCAACCCACCAACATCCAGCGCTTCTCGAACAACGTCTTGCGCAATATCGTCAGTCTCAAACCATGCCTAGTTCTCATCTTCCGCCCTCCTCGTAATACTGCATAAACTCATCACTCAATTCCGAGCCACTCCCCACGCTAAACTTAATCCCGTGCTTGTCCAGCAGCCGCTTCACCGTCGCGAACTCTGGTTTACTCACCGTAATCGTCTTACCGCCACTGTTCTTCAGCTCCGCCCGCGTCCGTCGCGCCACAATCCGCCCCGCCTTGATAAACACAAATTCATCGCACAACTCATTCACCTCGCTCAAAATATGCGACGAAATAAACACCGTGGCCCCGCCCGCCTTCAGTTCCGCAATCACCTTGTTGAACTCCACCTGCACCAACGGGTCCAGCCCATTGGTTGGCTCGTCCAAAATCAAGGTCTTTGGCCGGTGCATCAGCGCAATTATCAATGCCAACTTTTGGTGATTTCCCGTGCTCAACGTCCCGACCTTTTGCCGCAGCTCCAGTTTGAACCGTAGCGCCAACTCCTGCGCATACTCCAAGCTCTGGGCGCCACCGTCGTCCTCGCCATCCGCGTCGTTCAATTGCGCAAAATACTTCAGCTCCTGCTCAGCCGTCAGCCCATCGTCCAACGCCA
Source organism: Candidatus Saccharibacteria bacterium UBA949 (assembly GCA_002293245.1). Classification (GTDB taxonomy): domain Bacteria; phylum Patescibacteriota; class Saccharimonadia; order Saccharimonadales; family Saccharimonadaceae; genus UBA949. The sequence goes on from DBCV01000033.1 coordinate 11,696, forward strand.
TGCCATTCGCCAAAAACCCTACCCCCTTGCGCACCTCACAGCCGTCAGCCGTCACCCTCTGCCCGTTCAGCCAAGCCTCGCCCGCGTCCGCGTTCAAAAACCCCAGCAACACATTCATCGTCGTGCTTTTCCCAGCCCCATTCGGCCCCAAAAACCCCACCACCTTACCCGCCGGCACCACCAAGTCCACCCCATCAATCGCCACCACCCGGCCAAACCGCTTACTCAGCCCCTTTACTTCAATCGCATTCAAGCCTTTCGTATCTTTCATAACCCCATACTATCACACCTATTTCCCATTCCAAAGCATGAGCGCCAACCGGAGGCTGTGACGAAAGGCGACATACCAATGCCGAAATAAGCATAACCATTCCGAAAAATCCCGTGATTTTTCGGAATGATCGTCCGAAAAATCTCTGCAAAAAATCCCCATACTGTGCTATAATTAGACTATGAACGGAGACTTCAAAAGATCAATCAAACCTCAAATAGACAAAAAACTCTTTGAATACAAAAAGATCACCGTCCTCTACGGCCCTCGCCAGGTCGGCAAGACCACCCTTGCCAAGCAACTACTACTCGAACATAATGGCGACAAAAACCGCGGCTACTTTAACTGCGAAGAGTTCGAAGTGCGCGATGCCCTCAACAGCCATAACTCCAACACCATGAATACATATTTTGGCGGGTATAAAGTCATCGTCTTAGACGAAGCCCAATCAATATCCGACATCGGCCGGGCGCTCAAGATATTTATCGACGCCTTNNCTTTCCCGAGACCAACATTATCGCCACGGGTTCTAGCTCTTTCGAACTAGCAAACAGACTTAACGAGCCGCTCACTGGGCGCAAACATGAGTTCTTCCTTTATCCTATGAGCATCAAAGAAATTATCGACAACGGCGGCGGAAATCGGGCCATCATAGACACACTGCCCTCTCGTCTAATTTACGGCGCCTATCCGGAAGTTCTCAAAGCCGAAAACGAGCAAGACGCTCGGAATACTCTCCTATCCCTTGCCAGTAGCTACTTATACCGCGATGTTCTGCGCTTCAACGATATTAAGAACTCCGACCTACTCACTTCAATTTTGCGAGCGCTAGCGTATCAAGTCGGCAACGAAGTATCTTTCAACGAGATCGCCGAAACCGTCAAAGTTGACCAAAAAACGGTTATTAAATACATCGAGCTCCTAGAGCAGGCCTTTATCATTTTTCGCATCGGCTCATATAGCGGCAACCTCCGCAACGAGATCAAAAAGAAAAAGAAATTCTACTTCTACGACAACGGCATTTTGAATGCCGTAATTAACGACTTCAACGGCCCGAACTCTCTGCGCGACATGGGTGGGCTGTGGGAAAATCTCATGATGGTGGAGCGCCGCAAGCACAACCAAGATCATGTTCGCCACGTCCTCAGCTACTTTTGGAAACTCGATAACCAGCGGGGCGAGATTGACCTGATAGAGGAAGCCAATGCTCGCTTGTCCCCCTTCGAGTTCAAATGGAGCAAGGACAAGCCGACCGCTGGTGCATATAGCTTTTTGGACCTGTATAGTAATTCAGATGATATAAAGGTGGTGAATAGGGATAGCTTTCTAGACTTTGTAGTATAAGCACATAAAAAGGAGGACCCACCCCATGCACAAGCAATACGACAAAAAGGACGGCAAACGTATCATTCAACAAGACGGCAAAACCTACAAACAGAACTGCTTTGGCGAATGGATTCCCGAAACCAACTGGTGCGGCGCCGACAAAGTCAGAACCAACCTGTTTAATAAACCCATCATCAAAACCGACATCTTTGGCCAGCAAAAAATCGAAACCAACTGGTCCGGCCAACCCATCGTCAAAGCCGGCTGAGCGCATGGTCTAGGCGACTAGGCTCACCACCAATACCACAGCCGCCAAGATAATCCTATATATCCCAAACACCTTCAAGCTATCCTTCCGGTTCAGGTAATCCAGCAGGAACTTAATCGCAAACATCCCCGCCACAAACGCGACCGCATTGCTCACCACCAGAGCGCCCAAGTTGTCCATCAGATACGCTCGGTCCGCCGATTTCAGGAACATCTTGGTCGCCACCCCCAGCATTATCGGGATTGATGCCAAAAAGCTATACTCTGCCGCCTTTTCTGTGGGCATTCCGCTAATCCGCCCGGCAATAATCGTCGAGCCCGACCGCGACACCCCCGGAATCAGTGCCAATACCTGCGCCACACCAATCCCCAGTGCCCTTAGCGGCGGCAGTTTCTCCCCATCTGCCACCTTGGACAGTATCGGCAACTTGTCTAGCGCAATCATCACCACGCCCACCACGACCAGTGCCACCGCCACTGTGATTACACTCCCAAAGAACGCTGAACTGCCAATCAAGTCCGCCAGCAAAAACCCTAGTATCCCCGCCGGAATCGATGTCAGCAACAAGTTCCTGGCCAACCGAAAATCCTTTTCCGCAAACACTCGGTGCAAGATCTTGAATACCCTGCCGCGAAAGAATATCAGCAGTGCCAGCAACGTGCCGATGTTGATAAACTCCAAAAAGCTATGGTCCGACGCCCCGTTCAGGAAGTTTTGCATCAGCACCAAATGCCCCGAACTACTCACCGGAATAAACTCCGTCAGCCCCTGGGTTAAGCCTAAAATAATTGAATCTATAACTGTCATGACTCTATTCTACCATATGGCCTACGGGAATGCGCACCTGACAGCAAACCCGATGGGCCGATCGAAGTGGCTCGTGCCAGGGTTGACGCCGGAGCTACTGACGAGCGCGTTGTAAGTGTAGGTGCTCATGCTCAGCGACGTGGACCACCAGAAGGCGATTGTGGACTGATCGTCCAGCCCAACAGTCGGTCTGAAGAGCCCAGAAGAAACGGTGCCGAAGGAGGAGCGCCAAGTGTCGTTGCCACCGGACGTTGCGTTGGGTTGCCAGTTTTCTCTGTAGCCAGTTCCAGTGCTGATATTATCTGCGGATAGAGTTCCGGTGTTCATAGAGCCGTTTAGGATAGCGAATTCGTTTTGGGCGTGTTGAGTGTCTCCTTGCGGTAGTCTCCAACCAGC
>DBCV01000020.1:0-5471 GCA_002293245.1 Candidatus Saccharibacteria bacterium UBA949
ACTAGCTTTCTTCCTTTGAATCTCTGCCGCGATCTTTTCGTCTAATAGCCCTATATTTGCAAACAACTTCCAGACGTTTTTTGTGCCTATCCAGGGCGACCTGCGCCCCGTCCAAGTTTTGAGACTCGCAACATTCTTGCTCGTCGGGTTCATAAACACGAAACAAATATCAGGGCCATTCTCACAGCCGCCATTAGTAATAGCACTCAAATCTTTTGAGCCGTATTTCTCTTGTAGCTTATCGTATTCTTTGTTTAGGTCTTTGATTCTCATAGCTTTTGCTAGTACTTGTTTCCATAAAAGGATGTTGCTGTAATGGCAGGGAGAGATTGAACAGGTTATAACTTTTTATAAAGAATGGCCTGATTGATCTCCAACCAAATGAAATTATCAACTACGCCTCTTTCTTCCAGACTCTTCCTATGTGTTTCTCGCTTTTTGCCTTAAACGCATCAAATAAATCCACACCTTCGATTGTGCAGAAATCAAGCAGCAGATTAAATACATCAGCAGCCTCCTCACTAATTTCGGTGTAGTTCCCCTTTGAAGTATCACATTTCATCCCGATTTGTTTACGCGTAGCTTTTGCTAATTCGCCAACCTCCTCAACCAAAAGCAGAAGAGTTTGCGCGGCCGTTTCGTCGTCAAACCCCATTTCATGCCACATTTCTTCTCGTAGACTCTGTAATGACTTAAGGCTTTGCTTTGCATCAATTTTTTTTACCAGCTCTTTATAACTTGCCATACACCTCCTTTAAATATTAATAACCACAAACGTAATGGCAGGGGTTGCAGGGCTCGAACCTACGACCTTCGGTTTTGGAGACCGACGCTCTACCAACTGAGCTAAACCCCTATGCAGTTAATTATAGCACAGGTCCTATAATTTGATCGTGTTTTCGGCCGTCACATCACCCGGTGTCTTATCAATCAAACGCCTCATTTTTCGCTCCATTCCCACTTCGTCAAAATCAGTACCGATCACCGTCAAACTCGTCATTGGCTTTTCACCCGACTTCCATTCCGCCCGGTCAATCGTCTTAAAACTCCCAACCTTCTGGAAAATATACTTCTGCTCCAGCCCCTTCATGCCGAAATACATCACGCCCTTCGCCCGGTAAACTTCCTTTGGCAAGCCATTCACAAAGCCAATAAACCCCTTCGGATCCAGTGGCTTATCGGTAGCAAAACTAGCAGACGAAAAATGAGTATGGATGTGGCCATGGTGATGGTGGTAATGGTGATGGTGNNATGATGGTGATGGTGGTGATGGTCGTCGGGTTTCTCGGAAAGCTTCATCCCAAACACCACCTCCGGTGCCACCCGCCCATCCGCAGTCTTCACGCCCAACCCCTCGAACTTCAACTCAGCAGGCAGCCCTCCGCCATCATATTTATTCAAAATCACCAGATCCGCCACCTTCAGTCCCACCTGAATCTGTGGCGCAAACCTCTCAAAGATCTCTGCAAAGTTTAGGCAATCCACGACATATACAATCCCGCCATATTCCACTCCGGGCACCTGTGAGCCCAAAATCTTCATCGCCAATTCCCGCGGCTCCGCCAACCCAGACGCCTCAATCAAAACCGCATCTGGCTTCAGCTCCATCAATTTAGCAAGCGGCTCGTCCAGCGCATTCCCGTCCATCATGCAACAAATGCAGCCACTAGCCAACTCAACCGGCTCGCCAATTTGCCCGCTCACCAGTTTGCTATCCACATTCACCGCGCCAAAGTCGTTAATCAACACACCAATCCNNCATCCCTTGCGAATCCGCCAGCAAGTTGTTGATAATCGTCGTCTTTCCCGCGCCCAAGAAACCAGCTAGCGCAACAACGGGAACGCTTTTCATGGCTCGGTTAGATCCTATTCACCACCGGCATCACAATCGGCGTATGTCCAGTCGCGTCAAACAAAATATGCGAAATATCGTCTTTAATTTCTTGCTTAACCTTCGCAATTTCATTCAGGTCTCCCCGAATTCCTCGCTCAGTTTTTAGCCGCAGATAGCTACGCACCCGCGCCATCAGGTCCTCCGAATCGTCCAGGTAAATGAACGCACGCGAAATAATATCCGGCGTTTTCAGCAGATGCCCAGTCTTGCGACTAATCGCCAGCACAATCACAAAAATACCTTCGGTGCTAATATGAATCCGGTCCTTCACCACCGCTTCATGCACGATATTTCCAGAGTCGTCGTACAGGTCGCTAGCCACATTCAGCCGACCGTTTTTGCGAATGGTTTTATCCGGCGACAACTCAATAATATCGCCATTGTCGCACACCAAAATCCGTTCGCGCGGAATCCCGCAGACATGCTCCGCCATCTCGGCACTATGCTCCAGCATATAGAACTCGCCGTGATATGGGACATAGTTTTTCGGCTTCAAAGTCGTCACCAACTTTACGTGGTCTTCGTAATACGCATGCCCAGACAAGTGCAAAGGCCCCAGATTGTGAATATGATTCTTGCCGTGCTGAATCACCTGTGCGCCTTCGCGCAACAACCCGCCCACCATCGTCGTAATATGCATTTCATTGCCCGGAATCGGGCTAGAAGATAGCACGATTGTGTCGCTCGCCTTGATCTTGATATACTTATGCGCGCCATTCACCATCCGGTTCAAGACTGCATTCAACTCACCCTGAGATCCAGTGCAAACCACCACCACTTTTTCGTCCGGATACTTGCTAATCTCTTCCATCTTCACGATCGTATCCTTGGGGATTTTAATCTGATGACTGCGCAACGCCACTTCGATATTATTGATCATCGAAAATCCGGCAAACGCCACCTTGCGACCACGCCGCGAAGCCTCGTCCAATACCAACTGAATCCGGTTGATTTGACTCGAAAAGCAGCTCACGATAATCCGCCCGCTAGCATGCCCGTCCATCACCCGACCGATATTTTCGCCCACATCAAATTCGCCATATGGGTGGCTGCCCGGCACATCTATATTCGTCGCCTCGTTAAGCATCAGGTCGATCCCCTCTTTTTGCGAAACTTCCAGAAGCCGTGGCATATCAAACTGAGTTTGCATCGGCCGGTTTTCCAGTCGCCAGTCGCCCATCACCAAAACATTGCCGTTCGGCGTGCGCACAATAATTGCCGCATTCCCCGGAATCGAGTGCAGCGTATGCACAAATTCCACTGTAATATCTGCACTAACCTTGATTTGCTCGTGCTTGAACGGATCCACCGTCACGTAATTCGGCTCTGGAGCCTCTGGGTTTTCGTCCATCTGCTTGCGGATCATATTCAAGGTAAATTCGGTGCCGTAAACCGGTGTTAATTGATTGAACTTGGGCAGCAAGTGCCGGCAAGCGCCGATGTGATCAAGGTGAGCGTGCGTGAACAAAATCGCCCGCACCTTGGACATATTGTTTTCCAGATATTTGATATTCGGCACAAGGTAATTGATGCCCGGGTAGTCGCCATCGGCGAACAGCACGCCCATATCAATCACGATAATATCATTCTTGTATTCAATTAGCGTCATGTTTTTGCCAATACCCAGCTCGCCCATCCCGCCCAGCGAAATAATCCGCACGGCGTCTGGGTTTTGCCGAGCCTTCTTTAGCTCCGCGGCAGAAACTTGCTCGCCCTTGCGGCCATTGTAGCGCGATTTATTTACCGGAATGCCAATCACATGTTGGGTGGCCTGCGCATTCACGTCCTGGTGCAACATTCTTTGCGCACGCACCAACTCGCCTCGCCGCGTATCCACATGCAGGTCAAGCTTCTTTGAACCTGACTTACCATTGTCCTGTCGCATGTGCTGCGTTTGCTTCTTCTGCGCTTTGCGCCCACCGTCATTCGTCGGCACGCTCCTCGCGCCCGTCGTTACGGGGCTCGTCGCTAATCCTCTCGCCGTCCTTCGAGAATTACCTCCGAATGAGGTGGGCGCCGCGCCGCTCTGTCCTCGTTGCATATTTTCTAATCTTTGTCGCCGAATTTCTAATAATTTTGCTCGGCGAAGTTCTTCAATGTTATTGTTCATATTCTCCTTTTTCATAATTTCACTAAAAATGTTTGACCGCCACAGTTTTTCGCTTCAATAATTTGGCGTTCACCCACAAAGTAAGATCTTAGTACCTCTATTATAGCGCACCCGGGCAAAAAAGTCAATACCCAATTTTAGCTAAGAGTTCTAACTGGGGAAGTCCAAGTAGCGCGACCTAGTTTTAGCGAAGTCGTTTCAGGTTTCGGCGAGCTGATTTTTGCGCCACTCGTGCCCGTGCAAGCAGTCAATGTCCCAGCGTATTCGGCCAGTGCAAGGGCCGGCAAGAATAGGTAAAGAGCTGGAATGCCCACCACCGTCACCCGTACCTTTTGCCAAACATTCAGATAATCCGCTGACCAGATTCCGGCAACTGGCACCAGTACCAAAGCCGACAGGACGATTGCCAGCGGCAAGGTATCGGCCCGCATTAGCATAACTGCAGCCGCCAAAATGCTCAAAATGCCAATAATTTCGCGTATAGTAATCGCGGCTACCGCGATCCCGTGCGGAATGGCGGTGTTTTGCAAAACAGTGGCGGTGCGGGTGCGTTTTTGTGCAAAACGCTGATTCAAAAACTCCCGAAAAGTCGGCTTGGCGGTAGTATAAACAATCGCATCGGTCACCGGTACAATCTCGGTGCGCTTTTTGCCGAATGCCGTGCGGCGAAAAACCGAACCAACCGCGTCCGAGTAGCGCCCAGTCAAAACCGACATCAAGCTCTGTCCCAGAGCAACCGGCGAAAACGACCCCTTATTCAATACCTTCACATTAGCCGCTGCCGCTCGCACATACGGATCTTGGAATCTGCGCGCGATGTTTTTAATACAGTTCGCATCAACCGTGCAACCAGCGTTCAAGAACATCATCAGTTCCGTATTGGCGTAAACCCTGCCCTTTTCTGGTCGCGTTATCATCGTTATCTTAAAGCGACTGCTGGGGTCCTTGGCGACACTTTCCACCTCGTCCGCAGTTTCGTCAGTTGAGCCGTAATTCATCACCAATACCTGCATCTGTCCAGCCGGGTAATTGCTGCGCTGGAGTGAGTTCAGAGTCCGAAGAATCGTCTTGCCGGAGTTGCGCACTGGCACCAACACGGAAATACTCGGATAGGTTTGAATAACTCCGCGGGCAGTCAGCGACCTTTCGCGCGCCGTCCGGAAAATGCCGGCCAAAACTTGCACCAGCATCCGCAAAATACCGTATCCGGCCAGCGCAACTACAATGTAATAAGCTAAAATCGTTGATAATTCCACAAAAAACTCCCTAACAGGCGCCTAAAACGCCCCTACACCTTCATCCTATCACACATCGTCAGAAAAGTCAATAGGCGCTAACCCTTTTATTTTTCGCATAAGTGTGCTATAATCCTCGAATAGTATAATATCAAAGGTTAATAACAGGTCAAAAAGGTCAAAAAATGAGTTTTGAATTGATTAAAAAAGTGAACGCAGCGCAAAAAAAGAC
>DBCV01000020.1:5487-6391 GCA_002293245.1 Candidatus Saccharibacteria bacterium UBA949
CAAAAGATTAAAGAAGGCAGCAAAGAGCGCGTACAGATGTTTGAGGGCGTCGTGATTCGGGTGACAGCGAAGGACTCGCACACCGAGCGAATCGTTGTGCGCAAAGTGACCAGCGGCGTTGGCGTGGAAAAAAGCTACTTGATGCACAGCCCTTTGGTGACCAAAGTTGAGATCGTGGCCCGCGCCAAAGTCCGACGCAATAACCTGACCTACCTACGCGAACGCAGCGGCAAGAGCGCCCGACTCTCTGGCCGGGACTTCGACCGCGCCAGCGTGAATAAGCTTCCGGAAGCCGAAGAAGTCAAAGAGGCATCCGCTGAAGAACCCGCAGCTGCCGAAGAAAAACCAGTTGAAGCCGAAGCGAAACCGGCTGATGCAACAAAAACTGAATAAAACCATTGTTGGGGTGGACGAAGTTGGCCGCGGCGTATTCGCCGGGCCACTTGTTATGGGAGCGGTTATATTGGGCGAAAAACCAGTCGAAGGCCTGCGCGACAGCAAAAAGCTGTCGCGTGCGCGCCGCGAAGAGCTAGACAAGCTTATTCGTTCTTCCGGCACGCACATTGGCCTCGGCTGGGTCTCCCCCGCCGAAATCGACTCAATCGGCCTCGCCGCCGCCCTCCGCAAAGCTGCGTATTTGGCGACGGCGATGGCAGTGCGTAGCCTCATGCGTTCGCATGTTCCGCATAAAAAGGGCATCCCGCANNCAGGTTGGGCGAACAACGTCCCTTTGTTGCGGAAACTGCGAACGCAGAAGGCAGTATTCTCGAGATCTTCTTGGACGGCACCGTAAACCTCTTAGCCGGAACAGAGTTCGAAAACCACACCACAACGCTAGCAAAAGCCGACGACCTAATCCCCGCAGTCTCCGCCGCATCAATCGTTGCCAAAGTGGCCCGCGATA
>DBCV01000059.1:0-537 GCA_002293245.1 Candidatus Saccharibacteria bacterium UBA949
AGAGAATGTGCGATTTGAGCCGATTGATATGAATCGTATTCCGGAAAAAATGGATGGAAAGTTTGATTTCCTATGGTCGTCTTGCTCGATGGAGCATTTGGGATCATTGGAGAGTGGCAAGCAGTTTGTGTATAATTCTGCGAAGTGCCTGAGGCCAGGAGGGATTGCGGTGCATACGACGGAGATTAATTTGTCGTCAAATTATGANNCGAGATTTTGTGGAGATGGAAGCTGAATTAGAGAGGCGAGGCTGTTCGGTGCGAGCGCTGGATTTCAGGTTGGATGATAGCGAATTAGACCAAATGATTGGGTATCCGCCGTATCCGTCGCGACACTATAAGCTGACGATAGGTGATTTTGTGAGTACTTCGTTTGGTTTGATTATTGAACGCGGACAGTAAAGTCTGGATCGATGGAATAAGGTAGGTCGCGCATTTTGGTGATTTTAAATTCGGCAGCTTCGTCCCACCAGTCGTAGATGGTCGAGCCGCTGGCGTCATGAAGTGAGGAATCAACGAAGAAATTCCCAGTAGCGAA
>DBCV01000059.1:557-8309 GCA_002293245.1 Candidatus Saccharibacteria bacterium UBA949
CGTCGCGCTTTTTGGTGTTGGTGCCGGTGATGTTTTCGCCGGAGGCAGAGCGGATACGGAAGCCGAAAACAGGGTCTTCGACGGTTTGATTGGCTATTACTGTTTGCGTAATTACGATTTCGCTGTCGGTCTTTTTGACTTTAATAGATTTGGCTGTGAGATGTCCGTTGCCCCAACGGTTTTTGTTGGAGCCTTCGAGTTTTTCTTCTTGTTCGATTTGCTCGGCGAAAAGTTTGAGGTATTCTTGGGCGATTTTGACGGGTTTGCCTGAATCGATGAGTCGGCTGTCTTCGATGAGGATGGCTTTATTGCAGTATTGTTGGACGGCAGACATGTCGTGGCTGACGAAGACGACGGTTTTGCCCTTGCGTTTGAGCTCTTTGAAGTAGTCAAAGCACTTGCGTTGGAAGTCGGCGTCACCGACGGCTAGGACTTCGTCCACCAGGAGGATGTCGGCTTCGGCACGGGTGGCAACCGAAAAGGCGAGCCGGACTTGCATGCCGGAGGAGTAGTTTTTGAGTTTTTGGTCCATGAACTCTTCGAGTTCAGCAAAGTCCACGATTTCTTGGTATTTGGCGGCGATTTCTTTGTTTGAGAAGCCGAGCAGAGCACCGTTGAGGAAAACGTTTTCGCGACCAGTGAGCTCGGGGTTGAAGCCGACGCCGAGTTCGATGAATGGAACGAGTTTGCCCTGGACCTTAACGCTACCTTTGCTGGGCTGATAGATGCCGGCCAGGATTTTGAGCAATGTGGATTTGCCGGAGCCGTTGCGGCCGACGATGCCAAAGAAGTCGCCTTTGTTTACCTGGAAATTGATGTCTTGGAGGGCTTTGTAGAGTTTGGCGGGTTTATGCTGTTTGGGTTTGAAGATGTTGACGATGGCGGTTTTGATAGAGTTGCCGCGTTGCTGCATGGTGAAGTTTTTGTAGATGCCGCTGGCGGTGATGATGGTTTCGGACGGTGTTTGGCTTTTTTCTTGCATAGTCTGATTATATCATAACTGATAGACTGACTAATATNNCCCTCATCAGTTTATCGCCAGAGAGTTGTAGTTTTTACAACATCTCTAATATGGTTATTTCAGAACTCGCTTCGCTCAAACACCTGAAATAACCATGAGCTGTTGTAAAAACTACAACGCTCAAACACGATGAGGGAAAGTGCAGGTGGGGCAGTGTGGTATAATGTAGCCTATGAAACAGGAGTTGGTTCGGAATTTTTGTATTATTGCGCATATTGACCATGGCAAGTCGACTTTGGCGGACAGAATGCTGGAGTTGACTGGGACGGTTTCTAAGCGAGAGATGCAGTCGCAGTTGCTGGATTCAATGGAATTGGAGCGGGAGAAGGGGATTACGATTAAGCTGACGCCGGTGTGCATGAATTGGCGCGGATATGAGTTGAATTTGATTGACACGCCGGGGCATGTGGATTTTTCGTATGAGGTTTCGCGGAGTTTGGCGGCGTGCGAGGGGGCGGTGCTGGTGGTGGATGCGAGCCAGGGGATTCAGGCGCAGACGCTGGCTAATGTATATTTGGCGATTGAGGCGAATCTGACGATTATCCCGGTGCTGAATAAGGTGGATCTGCCGGCGGCGGATGTGCCTCGGGTGAGCAGCGAGGTGATGAATTTGCTGGGGTGTTCCGAGGATGAGATTATTAAAATCAGCGCCAAGACCGGGTTGAATGTAGAGCAGGTTTTGGACGCGGTGATTGAAAAGGTGCCGGAGCCGAGGGGGGTCGAAGATGCGCCACTGCGGGCGTTGATTTTCGATTCGTATTTTGATGATTACCGGGGCGTGGTGCTATATGTGCGAGTGGTGGATGGGCGACTAGCTAAGGGTGATGCGATTCGGATGCTGGCGACTGGGGCAGATGGGTTAGCGTTGGAGATTGGGAGGTTAAGCCCGGGGATGGTTGCCGAGCCGGTGCTGGAAACGGGTGAGATTGGGTATATTGTGACGAACTTAAAGACGACGCGCGAGGCGCGGGTGGGGGATACGGTGACAAAAGAAGTGACCATGCGGGCTGCGGCCGAACCGTTGCCGGGGTACAAGGAAGTGAAGCCGTTTGTATATGCGGGGTTTTTTACAGTATCGAACGAGGAATATAAGGATTTGAAAGAGGCGGTGGAGCGGTTGGCGCTGAGCGATTCGGCACTGCAGTTTGAGCCGGAGAATTCGCCGGTGTTGGGGTTCGGGCTACGGATTGGGTTTTTGGGGTTGCTACATATGGATATTATTCGGGAGCGGTTGGAGCGGGAGTTCAATCTGGATTTGATTGTGATGAATCCGAGCACGGATTATCATGTGGTGATGAGTGATGGGACGGAGGTGGATATTAAATCGGCGGCGGACCTGCCGGATGTGAGTAGGGTGGCGGAGATTCGCGAGCCGTGGATCCGGGGCGAGATTATTGTGCCGGGGAGTTATGTGGGGGCGGTTTTGCAACTGATTGTGGAACGGCGGGGCGTGCAAAAGAATCTGAGCTATATTGAGGACCGGGCGATTACTGCGTTCGAGGCGCCGATGGCGAACCTGTTGACAGATTTTTATGATCAGTTGAAGTCGCGGACTAGTGGCTATGGGACGTTTAGTTATGATTTGGCAGATTATCGGGCGGAGGATCTGGTGCGGGTGGATTTTTACGTGGCGGGGGAGATGGTGGATGCGCTGAGTGTGATGGCGCACCGGAGCGAGGCTGCGGCGATTGGCCGGGAGACCACCAAGAAGCTGAAAGAGGTGATTCCGCGGCAGAACTTTGAGGTGGCTTTGCAGGCGGCGATTGGGGGGAAGTTTATCGCGCGGGAGACGATTGGGGCGTTTCGTAAAGATGTGACGGGATACTTGTACGGCGGAGATGTGAGTCGGAAGAAGAAGCTGTTGGCAAAACAGGCTAAGGGCAAAAAGCGGATGAAGCGGTTCGGCAAGGTGGATATTCCCAGCGAGGCGTTCGCGACGATGCTCAGACACGAATAGACTTTTTGAACTATTTGTGATATGATGCAGATAGAACGAGTTGATGTGGGCAGTTCGGCACATTAACAGCAAAAACACTCTTGGAGGTGGCGAGCAATGAAGTTTTTGATAACTTTTGGGCCGACGGATGAGCCAATTGATGCGGTGAGAGCGATTGTTAATAAGTCGAGTGGGGCGCTTGGCGCTGTGATTGCGTATGCCCTGGCTTACGAGATTCTGGGTGAGGGCAACGAGTTGTTTAGCGGAAGCGAGGTTTGGCTGGTGGGCAACAAGAAGGCGATTAAGAAGTTCAGGAGTATGCGGAGCTCGGTGCCGGCTTGTGTGCGGCTGGTTGAGATAGATGGCTATAAGGGCCACGGGTCCCAGACAGAGGCGTTGCAGGCGGCGATTGAGGATGTGATGACCGAGGAACGGATTGACTTTGTATTGCACGCTGCGGCTGTGGCGGATTACACTCCGAGCTGGGTGCTTTCGCAGGATGACCTGGTGCAAATGACTGTTGACTACTTGAAGGAGCGACGGGATGAGGGTCTATTGGACTGCAAACGAGTGTTTGACCATCCGCATAATAAGTATCTTGTAGATTATGTTCAGTGGCTGTTTGCGGACCCGCAGGGAAAAGTTCAGCGGCGGGGCGGTGTTTCGTCGCAACGGAAGCTTTCGTCGGACGGGCGGGGATTGATCATGGGGCTGCGGAAAACGCCGAAGATTATCGGGAAGATAGGTGGATTTGCCGAGGCGGCGGGGTATAAAACCCAGATGATTAGCTGGAAGCTGTTGAACGGCGTGAGCGAGCAGGAGCTGTATGATGTGGCTCTGGCGCATGGGAGAAAGAATGGCAGCTGGCTGGTGGTGGCGAACGACCTGGAGCAGATTCGTGACGGCAAACACCCGGCGTTGATAATTGACGTGGCGAGTGGCGAGGTGGTAGCGCGGCCGCAGAACAAGGTGCGGATAGCCGATGAGTTGGTCAAGCTGATGGCTAAAAAAGGGTGTGAGTAGTTTAGGGTCCGAGGCCGGTAGCGAGAGTTGCCGGCCGTTTTTTGTACAAAAATTGGACGACTTAACAGAGGTGCAGCTGGCTTACGCTTCCGGAAGTGGGCTGGCGATTGATTTTATATGCTATTGGTGCTATACTATGGGCAGTATTTTGTGTTGGGCCACTAGGTAAGCAGTTTTAAAAGTTGGTTACTACTATTATGAAGGAGGCGCTCTGAAATGAAGAAGATGCGCGGAACCAAGGCTCTATTGTTTGCGGTGACCGCTATTGTCGCCGCCTTGTTGCAGTCGGTTGCTGTGGCAGCCGCATTCTATTCCTACCCTTACGACGGCAGGCATGCCGAAGTTATGGAGACGGGCATCGTCTTGCTGGTGTTGATGTTTGGAGCTGTACTGGTGATGCTGTTGCTTGCGACTGCGGTATTTATCTGCTCGTCGGTGTATGTGAAGCGAAGGCTAAAGGTGGCTGAAGAATCGGCCAAAAATCCTTGCGACAGTGGTCGCGAAAATGAAGAAGGAGGCAAGTGAAATGCCGGGAATCTTGTCGATTGTGGTATTTGTACTGGCTGTTCTGGGCGTCTGCGTGTGGTTCTCGATGAAGAAGCGCCGCAAGATGGCAGAGCTGGAGGAGGCTCGCCTGGCTGCACGGCAGAAAGCGCTGGATGCGCGCAAAGAGTTTCGGGCCGTCATGTCGGATGTTGGCGTAGATCCTGAATGCATGGCCGCCCTGAAGGCAAAAGTTGCCGAGTATGCAAGAATGGACCCCGGTCGAGCTGATGACTTGGGAGAAGCGCTCGATGATGCCATAGGAGCTCTGGACAACGCAGAGGGTTACGAGGGTCTAGCGACAAAACCGACTCCGGGACCGACAGAACCGACTCTGGTTAGTCCGGATGATGCGAATTTGGCGGAAAGTGTTTATAACCAGATGGCTTGGTATTACTACCAGGCGAAGGAGTCTGCGAGAAAGGCGAAAAATGCTGTGGAGGACATCGATATAATTTGCGATGAAATCCAGGGCGTTATTGACGGGATTGACTCCACGGTCGTTCGCTGCGATATGCAGCTGGAAACCATCGGCGAGAAGATTGAGAAATTGCGCGAGCTGGGGTTTGTGATTGATGACGAAAATCAGCAGATTCTGGTGGTGAAAACTCGGTTAACTGAATTGATGGCTGCCGAAAGAGTTGTGCTTGTTGCGCGGGAACTGGAACAGCTGGAAAAGTCGCTGAATCCGCTATTGGATAGCATTGACCAGAAGCTTTCGGACCATCAGGAATTAACGACGGGGATTCCGGAGGCTCAAGAGGATTTGAAGGCGCTGAGACTGCTCCGGGCCGAAATGGGCGGAGTGATTGAGGATTTAACCGTGAATCATGCGAAGTCCAGTTGGAAAACACAGGTGGAAAATGCGCAGGATGTAGATTCGCTGTTGAGCGAGGCTGAAGCGACAATAGGAGCTGCGAAGGGGGCTTTTACCGAAAGGTTGGAGCTTAACTCTGCACTCGGTGCGTTGGGCTCGGCTCGGCGCGAGTTGAGCGAGGCCGAAGAGTTGTTGAGAGCGGTTACCCTGCGTCGCGAAGAGCTGAGGTTGATGGTTGATCGGGCGCCGGCGACGATTGAAACTGCCAAAGCGGCGATTGCAGTGGCTAAGGCATATTGCAACCAGAACGTAAGCGCCGTGGATGTGGAGCCGTACTATAGCGATGCTAACTTGGCCGAGGATATATTGGCGGATGCGGAAGCAAAATTGAGAGCGAATCCGCCAAATTACGAAGAAGTCATAGCAAAAGCAGAGAAAGCGGAAGAAATGGCGCGGGGAGCTTCGGCACGATGCAAGGAGGCGGTTGCGGAAGCTGAGGCGTTGCGCCAAGAGGTCGCCGACGCATTGAAGCAGGCGGCCGACGGCATCGAAGAGGCGCAAACGTATATGGGGAGGCATAGCGGAGATATAAAACCCCCGGCGCGACGCAAGTTGGAGGATGCGATGGCCGAACTCGACGCAGCGGAAAAGGCTGATCGCGATGATGAGAGATTGATTCTTGCGAGAAGGGTTTATACCCTGGCAGACGCAGCGCTGGTAATTGCCAAGGGCAATGTGCGCGATGCGGAGCATGAGCGTGAACGCCAAGAACGCGAGGAGCGGGAGCGCCGTCGTGCTGAAGAACAGCGAAGAGCTAATGCGGCTATGGGCTTTGGTATGGCTGCTGGTATGCTGAGTAGGCCGAGGCCTTCGGCGTCCAAATCACCTGCGCGCCGGACTGGCGGTGGAGGATTTACCCGCGGTGGCGGAGTGGGGCGGCGGAAATAAGTAGTAGTGAACCTGATTTATCAGATCCCTGGTCGATTTTGGCCGGGGATTTCTTTTTTGTCTAGCGCTCTTGACAGCCGAGTGCTAGGCGTGATAAAATGGAGTTATTATTAGCACTTGAAGTGTTAAAGTGCTAGCATAAGTAATAATAATGTGCAAAAAGGAGTAAAATATGGGTAAAATCATCGGGATCGACCTAGGGACAACCAACAGTGCCATGGCGTATATGGTGGCTGGCAAACCAGAAGTAATTACGAATAAGGAGGGCAATCGCACAACACCGAGTGTGGTGGCAGTCAATAAAAAAGGCGAACGATTGGTTGGGCAAGTTGCGCAGCGCCAAAGGGTGACTAATCCGAAAAACACGATTTACGGCGTGAAACGCTTGATCGGTCGGAAGTTTAGCGATGCGGAGGTGCAAAAAGACATTGATATTATGCCGTACAAGATTGTGCAAAAAGGTGGCGGAGTGGCCGTAGAAATGGGCGACAAAGAGAATACGCCGGAAGAAATCAGCGCAATGATCCTAGGTAAGATGAAGGCGGATGCCGAGGCGTTTTTGGGCGAAAAAGTGACAGAAGCGGTGATTACGGTGCCGGCCTATTTTGACGATTCGCAGAGGCAGGCGACCAAGGATGCGGGAAAGATTGCTGGGCTAGAGGTGAAACGGATTATTAACGAGCCGACAGCGGCCGCCTTGGCCTACGGCTTGGATGGCAACAAGAAATCCGACGAAAAAATCGTGGTGTTTGACCTTGGTGGTGGAACTTTTGACGTGTCGGTTTTGGAACTGGGCGATGGTGTGTTTGAGGTGAAATCAACAAATGGCGACACTCACCTGGGCGGCGAAGACTTCGACAACGAGATTGTGAATTACTTCCTGGCCGAGTTTAAGGCGCAGAGTGGGATTGATATAAAAAACGACGCGGCGGCTATGCAGCGCCTGAAAGACGAGGCGGAAAAGGCAAAGAAGGAACTTTCTAGCACGACCCAGGTGGAAATTAACCTGCCGTTTTTGACGGCGGATGCCGAGGGGCCAAAGCATTTTGAAACGAAATTGACTCGGGCGAAATTGGAAGAATTGGTGGCACCGATGTTGGACAGGTTGGCTGGACCAGCCGAAAAGGCTCTGAAAGACGCGAAACTTACGGCGAAGGATATTGACGAAGTGGTGCTGGTGGGTGGTATGACCAGGATGCCGGCAGTGGTTGAGCGGGCCAAGAAGATTTTTGGCAAAGACCCGATGCAGGGGGTAAATCCGGACGAAGTTGTGGCGATGGGCGCGGCAATTCAAGGCGGCGTGTTGGCGGGCGACGTAAAGGACGTGTTGCTTCTGGATGTGACGCCGCTAACTCTCGGCATTGAAACAGCTGGCGGGGTGCGCACGCCGATGATTGAGCGGAATACAACGGTGCCGACTTCCAAGTCGCAGGTGTTTAGCACGTTTGCGGATAATCAGCCGCA
>DBCV01000059.1:8359-8861 GCA_002293245.1 Candidatus Saccharibacteria bacterium UBA949
CCGCGGGGTGTGCCGCAAATTGAGGTGACGTTTAACATTGATGCGAATGGGATTTTGAACGTTTCGGCGAAGGACAAGGGGACTGGTAAGGAAAATTCAATTACGATTTCTGGCTCAGGAAATATGAGCAAGGACGATATTGAAAAAGCCCAAAAAGATGCTGAGGCGCATGCGGACGAAGACAAGAAGCGACGCGAAGCGGTGGATGCGAAGAACCAGTTGGATGCGGCGATTTATCAGGCGGAAAAGATGCCGGACGAGTTTAAGGATAAGATTTCAGAAGAGGATGCNNAAGGCTGCGGTGGAAGAGGCTAAAAAGCATCAGAGCTCGGAGGATAAAGATGAGCTGGAAGCGGCACTGAAGGCGCTGAATGATGCGATTATGCCGATTGGCACAAAGATGTATCAGCAGGGTGCTGCTCAGGGCGATCAGAGCCAGGATGCTGGCGGTGCAGAGGGTGCGAAGTCCGAAGGAGAGTCTAAGGATAGCGACGGTCCGGTT